>NZ_JBSFWR010000072.1:0-45118 GCF_053594915.1 Kitasatospora sp. NPDC002543
GGTTGCCGTAACCATGCGTCACGACGAAGGAGTCCGCGGTGAGTGCTGAACTCACGTCCCTCGCCTCAGGCAGTTGCCACTTCGGTGACCCGCCCGCCCGGGCGGGCGGGTCACCGACCGTGGCGGCGCCCTCGCCCCGCGCTCCGGGCCGGATCGGGAACGAAGTGGACAAAGTAGGATGGCTGAACTCCCGCGCTACGCGCGAAGAGTTCAGTAAATGTTCCATTTGTCTGTTTTCACCTCCCCGCTTCACACGCACGGAGCCACCCTCATGGACAACCTGTCCACCGTCGACGTCGACGGCGCGATAGAGACCCGCGGTATCGAACCCGTCCCTGACCACGAGCGCCGGGGCAGAGTCCGCGAGCTCTTCCCGACCTGGGTCGCGGCGAACATCAGCGTCCTGCTCCTCACCATGGGTGCGGCCCTCGTGGTGTTCAACCAGTTGAACTTCTGGCAGGTCCTGGTCGTCGCCGCGTGCGCGGCGCTCGCCTCCTTCGGCATGGTCGGCCTGCTGTCGGTCTCCGGGAAGTGGGGCGGAGCCCCGGGGGCCACGCTCTCCCGGGCCACCTTCGGCGTGCGCGGCAACCTCTTCCCCGGCGCGATCCTGTGGATCGCCCGCTTCGGCTGGGAGACGATCAACGCCGTCACCGGCGCCTACGCCGTGCTGACCGTCCTCGACCTGCTCTTCGGCGTCAAGAGCAACACCGCGCTGATCGTCGTCACGCTCTTCGCCTTCGTCGCCTGCACCTTCCTGGTCTCCGGCATGGGCCGCAAGGCGCTGAACGTCTGCAACACCTGGTCGACGTACCTCTTCGGCGTCTTCAGCATCCTGGTGCTGGGCTACCTGGTCGCCACCATCCACTGGAGCGAGGTCTTCGCCAAGCCCGCGGGCACCACCGCGATGATGATCGCCGGCATCGGGACCATCGCCGCCGGCGGCATCAGCTGGGTCCCCACCGGCCCGGACTTCACCCGCTACCTGCCGCACGCCGCCTCCGGCCGCAGGATCGTCGGCGTGACGGTCTCCGGCGCCGGCCTGGTGATGGTGCCGATGGTGCTGATGGGCGCCGTGATGGCGGTGGCCTCCCCCGGCCTGGCGCAGGCCGCCGACCCGGTCTCCTTCCTCGGCGACCTGCTGCCGACCTGGCTGGCCGTGCCCTACCTGCTGACCGCGATCGTGGGCATGCTGCTGATCAACAGCCTCTCCATGTACTCGGCCGGCTTCACCGCGCAGACCATGGGCGTCAAGCTGCCGCGCGCCACGGCCGTCAGCATCAACGCCGTGATCTCGCTGGTCGGCGGCCTGCTGCTGATGCTGGTCGCCAAGAGCTTCCTCGGCTCCTTCATCACCTTCCTGATCCTGCTCGCCGTCTCCTTCTCGGCCTGGATCGGCGTCTACGCGGTGGACATGTTCCGCCGCCGCTCGCGCGCGGTGCGCTACGACGCCGCCGCGCTGATGGACACCGGCCGGACCAGCCGCTACTGGTACAAGGGCGGTTTCTGCTGGCAGGCGATGGTGTCCTGGGTGGTCGCGCTGCTGTTCGGGCTCGCCTTCACCACGTGCGACTGGTTCGCCGGGCCGCTCTCCGACACCTTCGTCGGCAAGTACGGGCTCGCCTGGGCGGCGACCATCGTCATCTCCGCCGCGATCATGGCCGTGCTCCCCACGCCCCGGGAGAACACCTCCCCCGCCGCCGGGCAGCCCGCCGGCCTCCCGGCGGAGCGGAGCGAGAAGACCGCCGTCTGACCGCCCGGCCGCGCGACGCGGCCCCGCACACCCGTGACCGCCCGGTCGCCGGCTCCATCGAGCCGGCGGCCGGGCGGTCCGGTTTCGGCGCCCGCGGAGGAAAAGGTGGAGATAGGAATCGAACCCATCTGAACGGCCCTGCAAGCCGTCGCCTCGCCACTCGGCCACTCCACCCCGGCAACGGTGGGAACATTACACGCCTGTGAACCCGGGCCCTCCGGAAATGCCGGTTTTTCACTCAAGAAGGCTCTTAGTTGGTCTAGTGCTATTTCTTTCGACATGGCATCGAACAGGGCCCGGAGCCGGGCCGGGGAAAGGCAGGTTGCGCTAGCCTGTGCCGATATCTCCAAACCCGATGGGATTTCATTGATGGCCGTCGAGGAATCACGGTTCACCCGTGCCACGGAGCTGCGCTGCGGGACCGCCGCGAACCGGTGCCAGTACAAGAGCCTGCCGCTGCGGGACCTCCCCCCGCTCGGCGTCGTGCGCCGCGCACGGATCGCCCGCGAGGAGCTGCGCGAGCGCCGCGCCGACATCCCGGCACCCGGGCGGCCCTCCCGCTTCGCCGAGGGGGACTGGGTGCGGGTGAAGGACGAGGCGGCGGTCCGCGCCACCCTCGACGACCGGGACCGCCACCGCGGCCTGTGGTTCACCGGCAGCCAGTGGTCCTTCTGCGGCGGCGTCTACCAGGTCGAACGCGTCGTGCGCCGCATGATCGACGACCACTACCGGGTACGGCGCCTGTCGGGCACCGTCGCGCTGGCCGGCGCCACCTGCCACGGCGCCGACGGCACCCAGGGCTGCGGGATGGACTGCGCACTGCTGTTCCGCGACGAGTGGCTGGAGCCCGCCCCCGCGCCGGCCCCCGCCGCCCGGCCCGTCGCCCTGTGGGCGACCGTGCGCGGCCTGGCCGAGATCCGGGCGACCCTCGACCCCGACGGGCGCCTGCGGGGCGTCCCCTTCCAGCCCGGGATGGAGCGTTACGCCGGCACCCGGCACGGCGCCGTCGAGCTGCGCCACCGCTCCCTCGCCTGGTGGCAGTACCCGACCGGCGGGCGCTGGTTCATCCTGCAGGGCCTGCGCTGCGGCGGCGAGCCGCTGGCCACGGGCTGCGACCGCCGCTGCGCCCTGCTGTGGCACGAGTCCTGGCTGCGCCTGGAGCCCGCCGCGCGGCCCTCAGCGGAGCCCGTCGAGGAGCCCGCCGCGGAGCCCGCCGCCGCGCGCTGAGCGGCGGTCAGCGCCGCCAGCGGTCGCGCACCAGCTTCGCGGTCAGGTGCAGCGGTCCGTCCCGGTCGCCGACGTAACATCGGGGAAGCGCGAACACCCCGCTGTGGACGCCGGGACTGACCGCGCACCCGTAGTCGTAGCCGGCCTCGGCCACCGCCTCCACCGCGGCGTCGTCGAACGAGCCGTACGGGTAGCAGAACCCGTCGACGGGCGAGCCCGTGACGTCCTCCAGCAGGCGGCGGCTGTCGGCGACCTGGGCGGCCAGGTCCCGCGCGCCCAGGCCGGCCAGACGGCGGTGCGTCAGCCCGTGCGAGCCGATCTCCACCCCGGCGGCGGCCGCCTCGCGGACCTGCCGGGCCGTCATCAGCGGCTTGCGCGGGCCCTGCCGGTCCCAGTCGTTGTAGCCGCCCAGCCGGTCGGCCACCACGTAGACCGTCGCGGTGAAGCCGTGCTCCGCCAGCGCGGGCATGGCCTCCTCCACGAAGTCGCGGTACCCGTCGTCGAAGCTGAGCCCGACCAGGCCCGCCGCGCGGCCCTCCCGGTGGGAGCGCATCAGGGCGCCCACCGACACCCCGCGCAGCCCCCGGGCCGACAGCCAGCGCAGCTGGCGGCGGAAACGCGCGGGATCGACGGTGATCAGATAGGGGTCCTCGGCCGCCGATGTCACCGAGTGGTACATGAGCGTCCACGGGAAGCATCCCGTTCCGGCGCCGGTCCCTCTTTCCGGACTATTGCGTGGTCGAATGATTCGCATGTTCCGCTCCAGCTGTCCGGCGACACCCCCTGTGCGGGTGGCCCTCGAAGAAATTGCATTCTGGCAGCGTCGGACCCGGCTTCCTTTCTCGCCAGGCGACTCCGCGTCATTTCACCCGGATGCCCGAGCGGGCGGGGGAACGGGACGGGAAGGGCGCCGGGACCGGCTCCGGGGCGAGGGGGCGCCGACGCCGGGGCGGCCGCGGCCGGGGATCCGTCACCGCCCGACCCTGACCAGGCCATGCCATGTGTCGATAGCATGACGGTCCGACACACCCCTCCCCCGAGGAGTCCCGTTGACGAACACATCCCGGCGGCGGATCGCGTTACCCGCCGTCATCGCCGTCCTGACCGCGGCCGCCTCTGCCCTCGGCGCGGGCACCGCCCACGCCGACCCGTTGGACGAGCCCTGCGACCCGCGCGTCCCGCAGACCCAGCTGTTCGAGGTCTCCACAGCCACCGTCGACCCGGTGCTGACGCACTGGAAGGGCATCACCATCGCCCCGGGCACCACCGGCACCATCGAGACCACCGTCTCCGAGGTGCAGGCCGTCAGCACGACGTTCAACGCATCGACCGAGATCAGCTCGGCGGCCAACGCGCTCTTCGCGAAGGTCGCCGTCAAGGTCGGCTTCTCCGTGCAGACCGGCAAGTCCACCACCAGCAGCTGGTCCCAGAAGATCACCCTGAACTTCTCCCGCCCCGGCGACTACGCGGTGTTCAAGGGCACCCACCGCGTCCAGGGCACGGCCGACGCCTTCACGTGCGTCAACTCCGGGCCCATCGGCGGCGACCCGAGCAAGGGGCACTGGGCGTACGTCTTCGGCTACCACCCCACCTACAGCACCTTCGACGCCGAGATCGAGGGCACCGTCTCCTGCGACACCCCGGTCTCCCCCGGCACCGTGCAGGAACTCGCCCGCAACAAGCTCGTCTGCCACTGAGCCTCCCCGCTCGCCGCCCCCGGGCCGGCGAGCGGGCCCCGGCGGGTCAGACGAGCTTGCGGCGGCCGGACTCCTCGTCGAGTTCGCCCAGGTTGACGGGCTGGAGGATGACGGTGATGGCGCCGTCCGAGAAGTTCTGCGTCTCGCCGCCGGTGTTGCGGCCGTGGAAGCTGTGCGGCAGCGCCCGGCCGGTGGTCGGGTCGGTGCCGGCGGTGTAGATGTCGACGATGCCCTCGTGCCCCTGGCGGGCCTGCGCGTCGTTGCCGTCCGCGGCCTGCTCCACGGTGATGTGGTCGTCGCCGTCCACGGCGACGACGGCCGCCACGTGGTAGGGCCACCCGGTGGTGTTCTCGGGGTGCTCGAAGTCCTCGTCCCAGGCGGTCTCCACGATGGCGAACGCCTGCCCGGGCGCCGGCCGCTCCTCGCCGTCCGCCTGCGGGCCGCCGGGCCTGGCGTTCGCGTAGGCCCGGGCGCCCGCCACGTTCTCCTGCTCGCCCAGGCCGAACTGGTTGCCGCCCAGGGCGAATTCGCTGGCGTCCTGCCCCAGGGCCAGCCGCTGCCCGTGCATGATCTCCTCGGCCGTGTGGGCGCAGTCCGCGAGGAAGGACGTCTTCGGCTCGTACTGGGTGTAGGTGTGCTCCCCGATCAGCCCGCTCTGCTTGGTCCGCTTGCAGTACCGGGGCGCCGGGGCGTCCTCCCGGACCCAGATGACGGTGGTGTCCGCCCCGGGGTCGACGGTCAGCAGGTAGAGGCCGTTCTGCGAGGCCCGCACGGGCCCCAACTCCTCGGTGGTGACCTCCGTGAAACGCTGGACGGCCGTCGGGCCGGCGGCGCGCGCGGCGTCCCGGGCCCCGGCGTCGGCCTCCCGCTGGACGGCGGCGCCCGGCCCGGGCACCCGTGCCATCACCCGGGTCGCGTTGGCCTCGGCCTCGCGCTCGAAGCGGTCGCCGGGGTCGGAGACGCTCAGCCCCGACCCGTTGTCCGTACCGGCCACCGGCCCCCGGCGCTGCTGCAGGACGTGCGTCAGCTCGTGGGCGAGGGTGTGCTTGTCGCCGCCGCCCTCGCCGATGACGACGTGGCTGCCGGAGGTGTAGGCCCGGGCGCCCACCTCGGCGGCGGACGCGCGGGCCGCGGAGCCGGTGTGCAGCCGGACGTCGGAGAAGTCGGCGCCCAGGCGGGACTCCATCTCCCGGCGCAGCGGTTCGTCCAGCGGCTTGCCGGAGGCGCGCAGGACGTCGTGCACGGCGGAGCGCTGCACCGGCTCCGCCGGGTGCGGGTACGGGTGGCGGCCCCGCTGGATCATGCGGACGACGGCCGCGTTGCCGGCGGTGCGCTGCAGTGCGAGGAGCGCGTCGGGCAGCTGCCCGCTCGCTGCCCGTCCCGGCCGTTCGGCCGTGTTCCCGGTGCTGCGCCGCGGCTGCCCGTCCTTCTTCGTCGGCTCGTGCGCGTGCATGGAACTCCGCTCGTAGGGCTGGCAGTTTCGCTGTGCCCTCCCTGCATACCCGGTGCGGCGGGCCGCGGGTAAGGGATGTACGGGCAGGATGCGGTGCCCGGGCGGGCAGCGCGGCGATGAGGCCGTCCGCGCTCCCCGGGGGTGTCGGTGGCTGGTCCGGATGCCCGCGCGCGTTGCAGCGGACCCGCGGGGCGGCGAAGTTGTGGAGATGGACACCGTCATCGTGCTCGAACCCGATACGCCGACCAATGTGCGGATCCTCGGCCCCGGCCGCGTCCCGGCGGACCCCGAGAACCCGGTGCGCCTCGCGCACGCCGCCGTCGCGGAGGCCTCCGGCGTCTGCGGGCCCCTCACCCTGTGCGGCCTGCGCACCGGCGACATGACCCTCGCTCCGCACCGCTCCCCCGCTCCCGGCCGGCCCCGCTGGAACACCTGCGGGGCGTGCCGCGAGGCCGACGGGGGCGCGGCGGCCCTTCCGGACGGCTCCCCGCCCCACTGAGACCGGCGGCCGGGAGCGGCAGGCGGCTCCGGCGGCCGGGCTCGCGGCCGGGAACGGGCGCGGGCTCAGGGCACGGGCTCAGGGCGCGGCGAAGAGCCCGGGCTCAGGGCGCGGCGAAGAGCCCGGGGAAGGCCGGGGCCGGCCAGGGGCGGCGGCCCCAGGCGAGGACCTTGCCGCGGGCAAGGAGCACGCCCGCGGCAGGCAACCCGAACGGCTCCCCACCGCGTCGAGCTGCCGTGAGAGGAAGAACGAGACAGCGGCCCGAGCGGCCGACACGGCGGACGGGAACGGCACGGGCACCATGGCGGGGACGACGGCAGGATGACGAACGCGATACCGCCGGACTTCGAGGAGTTCGTGGCCGCCTGCGGGCCGAAGCTGCTGCGCACCGCGTGGCTGCTGACCGGCGACCCGCACCAGGCCGAGGACCTGCTGCAGACGGCGCTCGCCAGGGTCTGGCCCAAGTGGACGCGCGTCGCCCCCGACCGGCCCGAGGCGTACCTGCGCAAGGTCCTGGTGAACTGCCACGTCTCCTGGTGGCGGCGGCGCTGGACCGGGGAGCTGCCGCACGGCGAGCTGCCGGAGCCGCCGCCGCGGGAGGACCCGTTCGACGGGGTGGTGATCGGCCAGGTGGTCGCCGAGGCCGTACGGTCGCTGCCGCCGCGTCAGCGGGCCGTGGTGGTGCTGCGCTTCTTCGAGGATCTCAGCGTCGAGGAGACCGCCGAGGTGCTGCGCTGCAGCACGGGTACCGTCAAGAGCCAGACGCACCGGGCGCTCACCGCCCTGCGCGGACGCTTCCCGGCCCGGGAGCTGCTGCTGGACGGGGGACCTCGTGAACGGAACTGAGCTGCTCGGCCCGCCGGGGCCGGACGACGGCGGGCACGACGAGGAGGAGCTGCGGGTGCTGCTGCGCCGCGCGGTGCCGGCGCTGGCCTCGCCCGAGGACCGGATGGAGCGCGTCCTCGCCCGGGTCGAGAGGTCCAGGCGCCGGCGCCGGGCGGCCGGGCTGGCGGCCGGACTGGCCGTCGGCCTGAGCGCCGCCGTGCTGGCCGCCGCGCCCGCGCTCGCGCCGTCCCCGGTGCGGGGGGCGGCGCTGGGGCCGGCGGGCTCCGGGGCCGCCCAGGCCCCGACGGTGCCGCCCCTGCCGACGGCCTCGGCCACCCCGACGGCCGCCCCGACCGGGAGCAGGCTGTTCTTCCCGCGGCTGCCGGAGATGGTGCTCGACCCGCCGCCGGGCTGGCACGCCATGGCCACGCTGCCCGCCGACCCCCAGGAGAAGTTCGGCTACCTCGGCACCGAGGCGCTGGGGCCGGAACCGTCCTGCACGGCCGGTGCCGCCCGCTGCCCGCTGTACGGGCGGCTGCCCGTGGACGGCGTCGTCCTGTCGTTCCGGCTGGTGGACGGGCAGGGGTTGGCCGGCAAGATCGGCGCGGGCCCGCCCGCGCTCGCCGACACGGGCCTCGACAAGGACTGCGCGGCGCTCGGCGGCAGCCGAGAGCTGGCGGGCCTGCGCACCGTGGACCGGTCGGGGGCCGGGGCGGTGGTCGAGGTGACGGCCTGTCTGCGGCAGCCGTCCGAGCCGACGCTGCTGCGGGTGCGGCAGGTGTTCGCCTCCATCCGCTCCGTCCCGGTGACACAGCCGCCGTTGCCGTCACCGCCGGGCACCGTGAGTCCCGCGGCGACGCCGTAACCGCGGCGGCGCCCGGCGGCGGAAGCGGTCACGCGGGAGCGCGGGGTCCTGTTGCCGCGCGCACACGGCTGCGCCGCGGTCCGTCCCCCTCGACGGGCCGCGGCGCAGCAGCTCAGTGGGTGTCAGCGCGGGTGGGTCACACGGCCTGCCACAGGGCGGGGACGTTCGGCGGCTCCCAGCCGACGAGGGCGGTGTGGCCCTGGAGGCAGCGGTAGCTGACTCCGTTGTAGGTCACCACGTCGCCGGCCTGGTAGGTGGTGCCGGCGGTCCAGGTGCCGCCGGGGTTGGGGGTGCCCCCGCCGCCGACGGTGAGGCTGTACTGGGCGGTGTGGGTGGTGGCGCCGGCGGTGCCGGTGACGGTGATCTGGTACGTCCCGCTCGCGGCGCTCGCGGCGGCCGACAGGGTGAGCGTGGCGGACGAACCGGCCTGCACGGAGGAGGGGTTGAAGCTCGCGGTGACGCCCGCCGGGAGGCCGGAGGCGGTCAGGGCGACGGTCTGGGCGGTGCCGGAGGTGATGGCGGTGCCGACCGTGGCGGTGGTGGTGGCGCCGGGCTGGACGGAGCCGGAGGACGGGGTGAGCGACAGCGAGAAGTCGTTGCTGCCGTTGCCGGTGCAGGTCGGGTCGCCGGCCTGGGCGGGGACGCTGACGGCGTCCCAGGCGGCCTTGGTGCGGTTGAAGAAGGTGCAGGTCGGGTCGAGGTTCTTGGCGGC
Organism: Kitasatospora sp. NPDC002543; assembly: GCF_053594915.1. Classification (NCBI taxonomy): domain Bacteria; kingdom Bacillati; phylum Actinomycetota; class Actinomycetes; order Kitasatosporales; family Streptomycetaceae; genus Kitasatospora; species Kitasatospora sp. NPDC002543. Next base: position 9,029 of record NZ_JBSFWR010000072.1, read on the forward strand.
GGTCAGGGTGGTGGTGCGGTAGCGCTTGTAGGTCATGCCGCTGGTCTTGAGCAGCATGCCGCCGTAGAAGACCTGGCCGGCCTGCTTGACGCCGATGCCGGTGACGGAGGAGTTGTTGCAGGTGGGGCTGGAGGGCTTGCCGCCGCCGGGGTTGGAGCCGTTGGACAGCAGGTAGAACCAGTGGTTCAGCGGGCCGGCCGCGGCGTGCACCTCGGTGCCGGGGATGGCGGAGGAGTAGCAGTTCGGGTCGTTGTTGACCAGGGACGGCTGGTAGAGGTTGCGGATCGGGCCCTGGCCGACCAGGTTGATCAGGCGGCCGACCTGGTAGTCCGGGTAGTCGTACGGCGCGGGCTCGTTGTTGTACTCCTTGGTGAGCGCGCCGAAGATGTCGCCGGTGCCCTCGCCGAGGCCGTTCTCGTTGTTGGCGCCGCCGGGGGTGTACTGGTCGATGCCGTGGCCGAACTCGTGGCCGACGACGTCCTGGGCGGCTATCCACTCGCCGCTCTGGCTGTGGCCGATGGAGACGGAGCTGCCGTCCCAGTAGGCGTTGACGTCGTTGAGGCCGACCTTGATCGGCCAGCTGCCGCCGTTGCCGTCGTGGCCGTTGCGGCCCAGCCAGTCGCGGAGCATGTCCCATTCCTTCTGGGCCGCCCACATGGCGTCGCCGCAGCCGGTTTCCTTGGTGGACGGGCTGCCGTTGCCCCAGGAGTCGCTGGACTTGGAGAAGACCTGGCCGGTGCTGTAGTCGGAGCAGCTCAGGCCGGGGCGGTTGGGGTCGCGCAGCGAGTAGGAGCCGCCGGAGTTGGTGGTGCTGATGGTCAGCGGGCCGGGGCCGTTCCACTTGCTGTTGACGGTGCCGGCGCGGGCGTCGTCGTAGCTGTCGACGACCTCGCCGGTGGTGGCGTCGACGAAGACGTGCAGGGTGCTGGGCGCCGTTTCGGTGCGGCCCTTGAGGACGGTCTCCCAGGCGAGGCTGCTGCTGCCGTCCTTGGCCCGGACGACCAGGCGGCGGGAGTCCACCGAGTCGACGGCGGCCAGCTTGGTGCGGGCGGTCTTCTCGGCGTGCTCGGCGCTGACCTTCGGGGTGGTCGGGGCGCCGAGCGGTCCGGTGGTGGCGGACTGCAGGGCGCGGACCTTGCCCTGGCCGTCGGCGAGGACGACGGCGTCGCCGCCGACCACGGGCAGGCCGTGGTAGCTGCGCTCGTAGGAGACCGAGTAGAGGCCGCCGAGCCAGGGGGTGACGGTCCGGCGCTGGTAGGTCTCCTCGGATCCCTTGGCCAGGGCGTCGAGTCCGGCGTTCGCGGCGGCGTCGGCGGCGTTGACGGCGGCGGCCAGGGCGCTGGGCGCCGGGGTGGGCGCGGGTGCGGCGGTGGCCGGGCCGGCGGCGGTGGCGGCGATCGTGCCGGCCAGGAGGGTCAGGGTGGTCGCGGTGGTCAGCAACCGGCCTGCGGTGACTCTGTGTCGCATCGGGGCTCCTCGCATGTGGGGGTCCTCGATCGCGGACGGCAGTGGCTGGGGGCGCGCCGCGGGGCCGCGTCCGGGGGGCGGCCGTGCGGGCCGTCCGCGCTCGGGTGCCCGAACACTCACACGGCGTCATGCGCAGGTCAATGCCTGGTGCGGGTGGGGTGCGGGGTTGGCAAGTTCCGTCAAGTCGGCTGGTCCGGCTTTGCGTCGAGCTGGGGTTTTCTTCCAGTGGTTGAGACCACGTCAGGTGTCGGGCGGCGGCAGGCGGGGCCCGGCTCCGGGCGGCGGGGCGGGGGCCGGGGGCGGGTGGGCGCGGGCCGCGGGGGCGCGGGCCGGCGGCGCCCCGGGCGGTTCGGCGGCGCGGGGCCGCGGGGCCGGGCGACGGGTGGCGCGGGGTCCGGGGCGGCCGTCCGCCGCCCGCCGGTTCGTAGCGGAGCGTGATTAAGGGGAAACCCTCAGCGCTTGACAGTCCCTTGCCCGAAGGCGCGTACTGGAACAAGGACAAACAGCAGACAGGGCCCTGTGCTCCAGGTATCCGTTCGATATCCGTGGCCGGCGCGAAGCGGCGACAGGGCGTGCCGGTATCTCCGCACCCCCGCGTCGCGTTCGGTCCGCGCCTTCGACGGCCGTCCTCCCGTGCGAGCACCGCGCCTGCGCCGTCCGATGCGGCGGCGCACCCGTGGTGGCGCCGCCGGGGCCGGAGCGCACGGCCCGGGTCGAGGGGCCGCCATGAGGTTGACGTCGAGATCGGTCGATGTTGGAACGCGGGAGGACGGTACCGGCGAGCCGTCGGCAGGGCGCCGCCGGATCGCCGCCCTGCCGTGCGTGCTGCACGCGGGCCCCGGCATCCGCCCGGCGACGGGGTGCCGGCCCGCGGCTCGTCCACGGAAAGGCGGACACCATGGTGCTCGATTCGACCACGCTGCATTCGAGCATCGAGGACCCGGTTCTCGACCGGCTGAGCTTCCTGAACGAGATCACGTTCAGGTACCCGGACGCGGTGTCCTTCGCGCCGGGGCAGCCGTATGACGGCTTCTTCGAGGTCGAGGACGTCCACGCCTGCCTGCGCCGGTACGCGAAGTACCTGGAGGACTCGGGCGCGGGGCCGGCGCAGGTGCGCGCCGCCTTCCACCGGTACGCGCCGGCCGCGGGGCAGATCCGGGAGCTGATCGCGCACTCGCTGCGCCAGGAGGAGGGGTTCGAGGTCGCGCCGGAGTCGATCGTGGTGACGGTCGGTGCGCAGGAGGCGATGTTCCTGGTGCTGCGCACGCTGTTCGCGACGCCCGAGGACGTGCTGCTGCTGGTGACTCCCTGTTATGCCGGGATCATCGGGGCGGCGCGGCTGCTGGACGTCACGGTGGCCGCGGTGCCGGAGCGTGACGGTCGGCTGGTGGTGGCGGACTTGGCGCGGGCGGTGCGGGCGCAGCGGGCGGCGGGCCGGCGGCCACGGGCGGTGTACGTGGTGCCGGACCACGCCAATCCGACCGGGTCGACGCTGGACCTGGCGACGCGGGTGGAGCTGCTGGAGCTGGCGCGGCGGTGCGGGCTGCTGGTGCTGGAGGACTCCCCGTACCGGTTGAGCGGTCCGGGGCCGCGGCCCGCGATGCTCAAGGCGCTGGACGGGTCGCGGTGCGTGGTGCAGCTCGGCACCTTCTCCAAGACGGTGTTCCCGGGGGCGCGGGTGGGCTACGTGGTGGCCGACCAGGAGGTGCGGGACGGCCGGGGGCGGATCCGGCCGCTGGCGCGGGATCTGGCGAGGGTGAAGAGCATGGTGACGGTCAACACCTCCTCGCTGGGCCAGGCGGTGGTGGCGGGGGCGCTGCTGGGGGTGGACGGGCGGCTGTCGGTGCTGAACGCGGGGGCGGCCGAGCACTACCGGCGCGCCATGGCGGCGACGCTGGCGGAGTTGGAGCGGTGGCTGCCGCCGGGGCGGCGCCGGGAGCTGGGGGTGGGGTGGAACCGTCCGGGGGGCGGGTTCTTCCTCACGCTGCGGACCGGTTTCCGTACCGGTACGGCGGCGTTGGAGCGTTCGGCGCGGGAGTTCGGGGTGCTCTGGACGCCGATGGAGTTCTTCCATCCGTTCGGTGGGGGCGAGCGGGACATCCGGCTGTCGATCAGTTCGCTGACGCCGGGGCAGGTGGTCGAGGGCGTGGAGCGGCTCGTGCGGTTCGTGGAGGCGTCCAGCGGGGGGCGTGCGGCGGCGGGCCCGGTACCCGGAACGGAGAGTGACGCATCATGACCGCGACCCTGGACCGGGCGCCGGCCGCGACGGCCCCGCGTATCCTGAGCGTGGGCACGGCGGTGCCGCCGGAGCACTATTCGCAGGAGGAACTGCTCGACCTGTTCGAGATCACCGACCGGAAGGTGCGCTCGGTGTTCCTGCTGGGGTCGATCCGGCAGCGTTCGCTGGTGCTGCCCCCGGCGGGGCCGGACGGCGGGCGGGTGCGGGAGTCGCAGGGCGACCTGCTGGACAAGCACAGGGCGTGGGCGGTGAGCATGGGGGCGGACGCGCTGTCGGTGTGCCTGAAGCGGATCGGGGCGGACCTGTCGGAGGTGGCGTACCTGTGCTGTGTGACCTCGACCGGGTTCCTGACGCCGGGGCTGAGCGCGCTGATGATCCGCGAGATGGGCATGGACTGGCACACGGCGCGGGCCGACATCGTCGGCATGGGCTGCAATGCGGGGCTCAACGCGCTGGCGGTGGTGGGTAATTGGGCGGTGGCCAATCCGGGCCGGCTGGCCGTGATGGTCTGCTCGGAGGCCTGCTCGGCGGCGTACACGATGGACTCCACGATGCGCACGGCCGTGGTCAACAGCCTGTTCGGCGACGGCGCGGCGGCGGTGGCGGTGATGGCCGGGCCCCGGGAGGACGAGCGGCCGCAGGGGGACGGCGAGGGTCCGGGCCCGCGGCTGGAGGGGCCGCGGATCCTGCGCAGCGCGAGCGTGACGGTCGTCGACGCCATCGACGCGATGCGCTACGACTGGGACCGCGACCAGGGCCGGTTCAGCTTCTTCCTGGACCCGCAGATCCCGTACCTGGTCGGCGCGCACGTGGAGGGCGTGATCGACCGGCTGCTGGCGGGCACGTCGCTGCGCCGTGACGACGTGGCGCACTGGCTGGTGCACTCGGGCGGCAAGAAGGTGATCGACGCGGTGGCCGTCAACCTCGGGCTGACCCGGCACGACCTGCGGCACACCATCACCGTGCTGCGCGACTTCGGCAACGTCTCCAGCGGTTCGTTCCTGTTCTCCTACGACCGGCTGTTGCAGGAGGGGGTGGTGCGCGGCGGCGACTACGGCGTGCTCATGACCATGGGCCCGGGTTCGACGATCGAATCCGCGCTCATCCAGTGGTGACAGTGGTGACCCGACGCGAGGGAGTCCCCGATGCCCGTCAACGCCCTGCCCGAAGGACCCGTGCTGCACGTGGACGGCGCCCGGGAGATCTCGGCCGAGCTGACCGCCGCCCTGTCGGCGCTGTGCGACGAGGCGGAGGCCGCCGGGTCCGACGTCGCGGCCGTGTACGTCTCCGGCGCGCCGAGCGGCGAGGCGGTGGGGAAGGTCGCCGACGTCGCCGCCGTGACGAAGTGGGAGCGGGCGGTGCGGCGCTTCGAGCGGCTGCGGCTGGCGACGCTGGCGGCGGCGAGCGGGGAGTGCGGCGGCGTGGCGCTGGACCTGCTGCTGGCCTGCGACGTGCGGGTGGCGGCGCCGGACGTGCGGCTGCTGCTGTCCTTCCACGGGCAGGCCACCTGGCCGGGCATGGCCGGGTTCCGGCTGGTGCAGCAGCTCGGGCTGGCCCCGGCCCGGCGCGCGGTGCTGTTCGGGGTGCCGATCACCGCCCGCGAGGCCCTGGAGCGGGGCCTGGTGGACGAGGTGAGCGAGGACCCGGGGCGCGCGGTGGCGGCCGCGGCCCGGCTGCTGCGCCGGCTGTCCGGCCCGGAGCTCGCGATCCGCCGCCAACTGGCCTTCGACGCCCAGTGGATGAGCTTCGAGGACGCGCTCGGCCCGCACCTGGCCGCCTGCGACCGCTCGCTGCGGCGCACCCGGGCCGCGGACGGGGTGAGGACGTGAGCGCGCCGAACGGGCGGGCGCCGGCCGCCGTACGGGAGCGGGCCGGGGACGGGCTCGACCGGGCCGCGCGGCTGCTGCCGCCGTTCCCCGGGCCCCGGCCGGACGCCGGCACCGAGCGGGCGCTGGAGGCCGGGCGCGCACAGCGCACCGCCTTCCTGGAGCGCCACGCCGGCGAGCTCTACGACCGGCTCACCCGAGGCGGCGTGCTGCGCCCGCGCCTGGACGAGCTGGTGGAGGGCGCCGCGGCGGCCGTGCCGAACCTGGTGCCCTCGCCCGCGCAGCTGCGGGCGGAGCGGGCCGTCCCGGTGCCCGAGCGCGTCGGCTACGAGATCGACGTCGGCGTCCTGCTGCGCGGCCTGCTGCGCTGCCCGGCCGCCGGGCAGCACCTGATGGACTCCATGCTGCGGCCCACCGGGCGCGCGCTGGGCCTGCTCGGGGAGTTCCGGGCCACCGGGGTGGTGCGGATGGAGAGCACCGTCCTGGAGCGGGACGCGGGGGTGGCCCGGATCACCATGTGCGCCGGGGACCGCCTCAACGCCGAGGACGAGCAGCAGGTCGACGACATGGAGACCGCGGTGGACCTCGCGCTGCTGGACGGGCGGTGCGCGATCGGGCTGATCCGCGGCGGCGTGATGACGCACCCGCGCCACGCGGGCCGGCGGGTGTTCAGCGCCGGGATCAACCTCAAGCGCCTGCACGCGGGCGAGATCACCCTCGTCGGGTTCCTGCTGCGCCGCGAGCTCGGCTACCTGCGCAAGCTGCTGCTGGGGCTGCGCACCGACGAGCCGTCCTGGCGCTACCCGTTGACGGACATGCCGTGGGTGGCCGCGGTGGACGGCTTCGCGATCGGCGGCGGCATGCAGCTGCTGCTCGCGGTGGACCACGTGCTCGCGGCCTCGGACGCCTATCTGAGCCTGCCGGCCGCGCAGGAGGGGATCGTCCCGGGCGCGGCGGACTTCCGCCTCCCGGCGGCGGTCGGCCCGCGGCTGGCCCGGCAGATCATCCTCGGCGGGCGGCGGGTGCGCGCGAGCGACCCCGAGGCCCGCTCGCTCGTCGACCGGGTCGTCGACCCGGCGGACCTCGACGCGGCCGTCGAGGAGTCGCTGGAGCTGCTGCGCGACCCGGCCGTCACCGCCAACCGCCGGATGGTGAACCTCGCCCTGGAGCCGGCGGACGGCTTCCGCGCCTACATGGCGGAGTTCGCCGTCCAGCAGGCGCTGCGCGTCCACGCGGCGGACGTGCTCGGCAAGGCGGGCCGCTTCGCGGCCGGGCCCCCCGGGTGACGCCGCGCCGGTGCCCGCCCCTCCCCCGCCGCCCCGGCGGCCCCGGACCCGAACGACCGAGGAGACCGAGATGACCAGCCCCTTCGACGACCCGGACGCCCGCTACCTGGTGCTCGTCAACCCGATGGGCCAGTACTCGCTGTGGCCGGCGTTCGCGCAGGTGCCGCCCGGCTGGCGGACCGCCCACGGCCAGGGCACCCGGGACGAGTGCCTGGCGTACGTCGACCGCGTCTGGACCGACCAGCGGCCGCCGGGGACGGTCACGGCCGCCGACGGCAGGGAGGTCGCCGCGTCATGATGTCCGGCCCGGGCCCGCTGATCACGATCCGGGCCACCCCCGGGGACGGGACGGACCCGGCCCGGGGCCGGGTGCGGCCCGGCACCGCGCGGCGGATCCGGCCCTACCTGCGGCCCTACCGGGGGCAGATCGCCGCGCTGCTGAGCCTGACCGCGTTCGACGCCGTCATCACCGTCTCCACGCCGCTGCTGTTCAAGGTCCTCATCGACCACGGCATCGTGCCCCGCGACCGGGGCGTGGTGGCGGGCGCGGCCGCCGCGGTGGCGGGCCTGGCGCTGCTGCAGGCGCTGGTGGGCTTCCTCGTCAGCCGCAGTTCGGCGCGCATCGGCGAGGGGCTGATCTACGACCTGCGCACCGAGGTCTTCCGGCACGTGCAGCGCCAGCCGCTGGCGTTCTTCACCCGCACCCAGACCGGTTCGCTGGTGAGCCGGCTCAACACCGACGTGATGGAGGCCCAGCAGGCGGTGACCGTCCTGCTGTCCAACGTGCTCTCCAGCCTGCTGGTGCTGGGCCTGGTGGTCGCCACGATCTTCTACCTGTCCTGGGTGGTGGGCCTGGTGGTGCTCGTCACGGTGCCCCTGTTCGTGCTGCCGGGCCGGGTCGTCGGGCGCCGGCTGCAGGGCAACCTGCGCACCTCGATGCAGCTGGACGCCCGGCTCGGCTCGCTCATGCAGGAGCGCTTCAACGTGGCCGGCGCGCTGCTGGTCAAGCTCTACGGCGACCCGCGGCGCGAGGAGCGGCACTTCGCCGACACCGCGGCACGGGTGCGGGACGTGCGGGTGGTGACCTCCGTCTACGCGCGGATGCTGCTGGTGACGGTGACGCTGCTGGCCTCGCTCGCCACCGCGGTGGTCTACGGCGTGGGCGGCGAACTGGTCGTCGGCGGCGCCATCCGGATCGGCACCCTGGTGGCCCTGGCCACCCTGCTGGCGCGGCTGTTCGGCCCGATCAACCAGCTGTCCAACCTGCAGTCGAACTACCTGACCGCACTGGTCTCCTTCGACCGGCTCTTCGAGGTGCTGGACCTGCGGCCGGCGATCGTGGAACGGCACGACCCCGTCGTGCTGCCCGCGGTCGCCCGCTCGTCGGCCCCGGAGGTCGCGTTCGAGGACGTCTCCTTCCGCTACCCCGCGGCCAAGGACGTCTCCCTGGCCTCGCTGGAGACGCTGTCGCTGCCGGCCCCGGAGCGCCCCGACGACACCCCGGCGCTGCGCGGGGTGAGCTTCCGCGCCCCGGCCGGCCGGCTGACCGCCCTCGTCGGGCCCTCCGGCGCGGGCAAGACCACCATCAGCCAGCTGGTGGCCCGGCTGTACGAGCCCACCGCGGGCACCGTGCGGATCGGCGGCCACGACGTGCGCGACCTGTCCCTGGCCTCGCTGCGCGACACCGTCGGCATGGTGACCCAGGAGGCCCACATGTTCCACGACACCATCCGCGCCAACCTGCTCTACGCCAAGCCGGACGCCACCGAGGCGCAGCTCGTCGAGGCGTGCGGGGCCGCCCAGGTCTGGGAGCTGGTCCGCGCGCTGCCCGACGGCCTGGACACCGTGGTGGGCGACCGCGGCTACCGCTTCTCCGGCGGCGAGAAGCAGCGCCTGTCGATCGCCCGGCTGCTGCTCAAGCAGCCGTCGGTGGTGGTGCTCGACGAGGCCACCGCGCACCTGGACTCGGAGTCCGAGGCGGCCCTGCAGAAGGCGCTGTGGACCGCGCTGTCCGGCCGGACCGCCCTGGTGATCGCGCACCGCCTGTCGACCATCCGCGAGGCCGACCAGATCCTCGTGCTCAAGGGCGGGCGCGTGGTCGAACGCGGCCGCCACCCCGACCTCGTCGACGCCGGCGGCCTGTACGCGGAGCTGTACCGGACCCAGTTCGCCAAGCCGCCCGAGCCGCGCCCGGAAGCCGAGCGGCCCCCGGCGAACGGCTACGGCGACCTGCCCCCGCTGCCGCCCGGCGGAGGGCCCCTGCGCCGGCTGCCGCCGCCCGACGCGGCGCCCGAGCCCGGCCGACCCGAACGGAGAGCATGATGAGCCAGTTGACGGTCGAGGACGTGTGGCCGCTTTCCCCGCTGCAGGAGGGACTGCTGTTCCACGCCTCGTACGACCAGGACGCGCCCCGGGACGTGTACGTGGGGCAGCGGATCCTCAACCTCGACGGGGACCTGCGGCCCGAGGTGCTCCGGGCGTCCTGGCAGGCGCTGCTGGAGCGGTACGCGAGCCTGCGGGCCGCGTTCCGCTCCCGTTCGGCCGGCGACACCGTCCAGGTGATCGCCAAGGGCGTGCGGATCCCGTGGACGTACGCGGACCTCGGCGACCTGGGCGAGGCGGAGGCCGAGCGGGAGGCCGAGCGCCTGGCCGCGGTCGACGCGCGGCGCTTCGACCTCGGCAGGCCCCCGCTGCTGCGGGTGCTGCTGCTGCGCGCGGGCCCCGGGCGGCACCGGATGGTGGTGACGATGCACCACATCCTGATGGACGGCTGGTCGCTGCCGATCGTGTTCGGCGAGCTGTGGGAGATCTACGAGAACGGCGGCGACGCCTCGGCGCTGCCCGCGGTGCCGCAGTACCGGGACTACCTGGCCTGGCTGGTGCGCCGGGACACCGACGCCTCCCGCGAGGCCTGGCGCGCGATGCTGGCCGGCACGCGGGAGCCCACCCTGGTGGGCCCCGGCGACCGCGGCGGCCCGCCGGTGATGCTGCGGCACGTCATCGTACGGCTCGGCGACGACCTCGCCGAGCGGCTGCGGGAGGCGGCGCGCTCCGCCGGGGTCACCTTCAACCGGGTCTTCCAGGTCGCCTGGGCGCTGCTGGTGGGCAAGCTGTCCGGCCGGCTGGACCCGGTCTTCGGCGCGACCGTCTCCGGGCGCCCCGCCGAGGTGGCGGGGGCGGACCGGATGGTCGGGCTGTTCATCAACACCGTGCCGGTACGGGTGCCGCTGGACCCGGCCGTGCCGTTCCGGCGGGCCATGGCGGCGCTGCAGGACCAGCAGGCCGCCCTGCTGGACCACCAGCAGCTGAGCCTGCCCGAGATCCAGCGCGCCGGCGGCCCGGGCGCGGTCTTCGACACCCTGATGGTCTTCCAGAACTATCCGCGCGGGCCGATGGCGGCCCCCTCGGCCGGCCCGCGGCGGCCCGGCGCACCGGGCCACGCGCCGCGGCCCTCCGCCGACTCGCCGCGGGGCGAGGGCCTGGGCGGCACGGCGCTGCGCAGCGGCCGGCAGGCGGGCGGCCCGCTGCCCGCCGGGCCGGACGGCGAGGCGCCCCCGGGGCCGGGCGGCGGAGTGCCGCCGGGGCCGGGCGGCGGGCGGGAACCGGCGGGCGGGCCGCCGGGGATCGGCCTGCGGGGCCCGGCCGGCATCCGGGTGTCGGCCGGCGGCGGCGAGGAGGCCGCCCACTACCCGCTGACGATCGTGGTCACGCCGACCGACGACATCGAACTGCGGCTGGACTACCGGCCCGACCTGTTCGACGAACCCACCGCCCGCGCCCTGGTCGACCGGATGCTCCTGGTGCTGCGCCAGGTCGCCGACGACCCGGACGTGCCCCTGGGCCGGCTCGACGTGCTGCTCGACGAGGAGCGCGGCGAGCTCGACGGGACCGGCTACCGGACCCGCCGCGAACTGCCCGCCGCCACGCTCGCCGAGCTCTTCGGGCAGCAGGTGCGCCGCACCCCCGGGGCGGTGGCCGTGGTGGCCGGGGACACCGAACTGACCTACGCCGCGCTGGACCGGCGCGCGAACCGGCTGGCCCGCCGGCTGGCCGGGCTCGGTGTGGGCCCGGAGACGCTGGTGGGCGTGGTCGCCGAGCGCTCGCCCGAACTGGTCACCGCGCTGCTGGCGGTGGTCAAGGCCGGGGCGGCGTACCTGCCGATGGACGGCGGGCACCCGGCCGCCCGGCTCTCCGCGGTGGCGGCGCAGGCGGGCGCGGCCGTGGTGCTGGTCGACGGGCCGAACGCGCGGCGCGGCCTGGCCGACCCGGCGCTGTTCGGCGGCGCCGAGGTGCTGCGCCTGGAGCCGGCCGACGCGGACGGGGACGCCGCCCCGGGCTCCCCCGCCCAGGACCCCCTCTTCCAGGGCTCCCCCGACGAGGACTCCCCGGCCGACGCCGAGGCCTTCCCCGCGGTGCCGGTGCGCCCGGAGAACCTGATGTACGTCATCTACACCTCCGGCTCCACCGGCCTGCCCAAGGGCGTCGCGGTGACGTACGGCAGCGTCCTGGCGTTCTGCCTGGACACCTGTTGGTCGGCCGAGACCCTCGAACGGGTGCTGGTGCAGGCCAACCACGCCTTCGACGCCTCCACCTACGAGATCTGGACGACGCTGCTGCACGGCGGCCGGCTGGTGCTGGTGCCCCCCGGGGACACCGACACCGTCGAGCGCGGCCGGCTGATCGCGGCCCAGAAGGTGACCAGCGTGCACGCCACGGCCGGGCACTTCCGGGTGCTCGCCGAGCAGGCCGCGCACATCTTCGCCGGGGTGCGCGAGGTGTCCACCGGCGGCGACGTCGTCTCCGCGCACGCCGTACGGACGCTGCTGCACGCCCACCCGGGCCTGGTGGTGCGCACCACCTACGGCCCCACCGAGTCCACCGCCTTCGCCACCCAGCTGCCCTTCACCGACCCGGACGCGGTGCCCGACGCGGTGCCGCTGGGCCGGCCGATGGACAACACCCGGGCGTTCGTCCTCGACGCGTTCCTGCGGCCCGTGCCGGCCGGCATGACCGGCGAGCTCTACCTCGCCGGGGCCGGGCTGGCCCGCGGCTACCTGGGGCGCCCCGCGCTCACCGCGGAGCGCTTCGTCGCCTGCCCCTTCCCCGCCGAGGGCGAGCCCGAGGGGGCGCGGATGTACCGCACCGGCGACCTGGCGCAGTGGACCCGGGACGGGCAGCTGCTCTTCCTCGGCCGCGCCGACAAGCAGCTCAAGATCCGCGGGTTCCGCGTCGAGCCGGCCGAGATCGAGGCCGAGCTGGCCGCGCACCCGGACGTCGGGCAGGCGCTGGTGGTCGCGCTGGAGGACGCGGACGGCCGCAAGCGGCTGGCCGGGTACGTGGTGCCGGCCGGCGGCGACCGGGCCCGGCCCGAACCGCGGGCGCTGGTGGAGCACCTCGCCGCGCGGCTGCCCGACTACATGGTCCCGGCCTCGGTGACCGTGCTGGAGGCGCTGCCGGTGACGGCGAACGGCAAGGTCGACCGGGCCGCCCTGCCGCTGCCCGACTTCCCCGGCCGGACGGCGGGACGCGCCGCGGCCACCGACACGGAGGAGCTGCTGTGCCGCCTGTTCGCCGAGGTGCTGAACCTGGAACGGGCGGGAGCGGAGGACTCGTTCTTCGGCCTCGGCGGCGACTCGATCACCTCGATGCTGCTGTCCGGGCGGGCCCGCAAGGCCGGCCTGGCGATCACCCCGCGTCAGATCTTCGAGCTGCGCACGCCCGCGGAGCTGGCGCGGGTGGCCGAGCCGGTCGACGCCGAACGGCAGGACCGCCCCGAGGACGTCCCCTGGGGCCCGGTGCCGCTGACCCCGGTGATGCGCGAGATCGCGGCCCGTACGGGCTCGGCGGCGCGCGCCGGCAGCCAGTCGATGCTGCTGACCGCCCCGCCCGGTCTGACGCCCGGACGGCTGGCCGCCGTCCTCGGGGCCGTCATGGCGCGGCACGACGTGCTGCGGGCGCGGCTGGCGGACGGGGAGCTGGTGGTCCCCGAGCCGCGGGACGCCTCGGCCGTGGACCCGGCGGACCTGGTGACCCGGGTGGACGCGGCGGGCCTGGACGGGCCGCGGCTGGACGCGCTGGTCGACGAGCGGGCCGCGGCCGCCCAGGCCGCGCTCGCGCCCGGCGACGGCGTGATGCTGCGGGCCGTGCTGATCGAGCGCGGCCCCGGCCGGGACGCCCTGGTGCTGCTGACGGCCCACCACCTGGTGATCGACGGGGTCTCCTGGCGGGTGCTGATGCCCGACCTGGCGCTCGCGGACGCGGCCCTGGCCACCGGCGGCGCGGACGCCGCGCGGGCGGCCGTCGCCCCCGAGCCGGCCTCCTTCCGCCGCTGGGCGGACGCCCTGGCGCAGCGGGCCAGGGCGCAGCGGACGGTGGACGAGCTGCCGGCCTGGCGGCGGATGGTCGAGCGGGTCGAGGAGCCGCTCGCCGGGCGGCCGCTGGACCCGCGGACCGACACGGTGGGGGCCGGGGTGTCCCGCGCGGAGCTGACCGTCGCGGCGCCGATGGCCGGATCGCTGCTGGCCGCGCTGCCCGCCGCCTATCACGCGGGCGTCGACGACGTGCTGCTGTCCGGGCTGACCGCGGCGCTCGACGAGTGGCTGCGCTCGCGCGGCGGGCCGGCCCCGCAGGGCTTCCTGATCGACCGGGAGGCGCACGGGCGGGTGCCGCTGGCCGAGGACATGGACCTGACGCGGACGGTCGGGTGGTTCACCGCCGTCCACCCGGTGTGGCTGGAGCCCGGTCCGATCGACCCGGCCGAGGTCCGGGCGGGCGGGGCGGACGCGGCGCGGCTGATCAAGCGGGTCAAGGAGCAGCTGCGGCAGGTGCCGGGCGACGGCCTCGGGTACGGGCTGCTCAGGTACCTGAACCCGGCCACCCGGGCGGTGCTTGAGCCGTTGGCGGCGGCGCAGATCGGGTTCAACTACCTGGGCCGGTTCGGCGGTTCGGACTCCCCGGGCGCGGACGGCGCGGGCTCCGGCGGTACGGGTTCCGGCGGTGCGGACGGTGGCGGCGGTGGCGCGGCCCGGGCGTGGACGCCGGCGGGCGAGCGCCCGGTGCCGGACGGCGGGGTCGACCCGTCGACGCCGCTGCGGCACGTGCTGGAGATCAACGGCTCGGCCCGGGACCTGCCGCGGGGGCCCGAGCTGGGCTTCGTCCTGGAGTCGCCGGGCGGGCTGCTCGGCACGGCGGAGCTGGAGGACCTCGCCGGGCGGTGGCGGGCCGTGCTGGAGGGCCTGGTGCGGCACGCCGCCGAGGGCCCGGGCGGTCACACCCCGTCGGACTTCTCGCTGATCTCGCTGGGCCAGGAGGACATCGACGAGTTCGAGTCGGCCTTCGGCGGCGGGGAGGAGGGCTGAGCGGGGCCGGGCCGGGCGGCCCCGGGCCCGGGCGACTCGGCCCGGGCCCGGGGTGGTTCAGCGTCCGCGCCACACCGGGGGGCGCTTCTCCGCGAAGGCGCGCGGCCCCTCGCGGGCGTCCTCGCTGGCCCGGCGGACCTGCTCCCAGTGGTAATGGGTGGTGAACGCCCGCTCCAGCGGCAGGTCCAGCGAGCGCAGCACGGCCTCCTTCAGGGCGCGCTGCGACAGGGGGGCGCAGCGCAGCAGGTCGGCCGTCCAGCGTTCGACGCACTCGTCGAGCCGGTCGTCCGGGACGACCTCGTTGACGAGTCCGAAGGCCAGGGCCTCGGCCGCCGTCATCCGGCGTCCGGTCAGCAGGTAGCCCATCGCGGCCTTGAGCGGGATCTGGCGGGCCAGCCGGAAGGCGCCGCCCGCGCCCGGGACGAGCCCGAGGGCGGCTTCGGGCAGGGCGAAGACGGCGCTGTCGGCGGCGATCACCAGGTCGCAGGCGAGGACCAGTTCGAAGCCGCCGCCGAGGGCGTGGCCGCGGACCCGGGCGAGGACCGGTTTGGTCAGGGAGAAGCGGTCGGTCAGGCGGGGCGCGCCCGGCTGGCCCCGGGATCCGAAGGTCGTCGGCGGCGCGCCCTCGCGGTCGAGGCGGGCCCGTTCCGTGAGGTCCTGGCCGACCGAGAAGGCGCGGTCCCCGGCGCCGGTGAGCACGACCAGCCGTACCCGGTCGTCGCGTTCGACCTCGTCCCAGACCGCGCCGAGCTCGGTGTGCATCCGCAGGTCCATCGCGTTGAGCACACGGGGCCGGTTGAGCGTCACGCGGGCGACGGGACCGGCCCGTTCGTAGAGCACGGGCCGGTCGGTCGCGGGTTCCTCCTGGGCGGGGTCCACGCGGGCAGGGTACCGGCGGGGGCGGGTCAGCCCGGGGAGCCGGTCCAGACGACGCTCCGGTGGTCCGTGCCCATGGTGTGGTCGAAGCGGACGGTGAAGGGACCGGCGTCGGCCGGCAGGGCGTAGGCGGTCAGGCTGACGGCCTCCTGGCCCGGGGCCAGGGAGTCGGCGAGGAGCTTCATCCGGCCGCTGCCGTCGATCAGGGTGAAGACGAGGTTGCCCTTGGCGTCCTTGACGGTGGGCATCCCCGATCCGTAGAGCGAGACCTCGGCGGGGCCGGTGTTGGCGACGGTGATCCGCACCTGGACGACCTCGGCGTCCTTGGGGACCTCGCCGACGGCCCCGCGCGGGGTGTACGGCTCCGGCGCGGCCATGGTGACCTTCAGCCCGTCCGGGTAGGTGTAGGACTGGCCGAAGGGCAGGTGCCGGGCCCGCTCGTCGGCGGCCGCCTTCTCCTGCTCGGCCTCGTACTTCTGGCGTTCGGCGTCGAGGCGGGCCTTCTCCTTGGCGGCCCGTTCCTGGGCGGCCTTGGTGGCGGCCTCGGAGCGGGCGCGGGCGTCGTCCGCCTCCGCCTTCAGCTCCTTGTTGATGGCGTGCACCCGGACCCCGACGAACACGCCGGTGCCGACCGAGACCAGCAGGCCGGTGATGCCCAGGACCACGCCGGCCAGGGCCATCGCCCGGTTGGTCGCCAGGCCCTTGCGGGCGTGGCCCAGGCCGATGGCGCCGAAGACGAGGGCGAGCAGGGCCGGCAGCCAGGACAGCCAGAACAGGACGATGACCAGGCCGAGGACGACGCCGACGATCCCGAGCACCAGGGCGGCGATGCCCAGGCCGTTGCGGGGCTGCGGGGCGTGCGTCGGCATCGGGTACGGCGGCCAGTACGGCCCGCCGGGGGCACCGCCGGGCGGCATGCCCGGGGCGGCCGGCGCGGCGGCGGTGGGGGCCACGCCCGGGTCCGGCGGCGCCCACGGGTCGGCGCCGGCCGGCTCCGCGGCGGACGGCGGGCCGCTGTCGGGCGGGGCGGGAACGGTCATGCGGGATCCTTCGGGAACATCGTGACGGTGAGCGGCTGTTCGGCCCCGGGGCGCGGTCTCGGCCGGGTGGTCCTTCCGGCTGCCCGGCGGCGGTGGCCCGGCCCGCGCGCAACGGCGGCCGCGTCGGGCCGGCCCGCGCGTCGACCCCCGGGGCGGGACACCGACGGGGTCGGCGAGTGATCAACATACAGGGGCCCGGGCCGGCCCCGGCGCGGGCCCCGACCGCCGCGGTCCGCGGGCCGCCGGGCACCCGGCGGTGTGGCCGGGGCGCGGCGCGGGGAGGGTTGCGGCATGGCGGGCAGTCAGCAGAGCGTGCTGGTCGTGGTGCGCGGTCCGAGCGGTGCGGGGAAGTCCAGCGTCGCCGCGCGGCTGCGGGCCGCGTACGGGCGGGGCCTGGCCGTCGTCGGGCAGGACGTGCTGCGCCGCACCGTCCTGCGGGAGCGGGACGTCCCGGGCGGGGCGAACATCGGGCTGATCGACCTGGTCGCGCGGCACGCCCTCGGCCACGGCTTCCACACGGTCGTCGAGGGCATCCTCACCGCCGAGCACTACGGGCCGATGCTGGCCCGGCTCGCCGCCGACCACCGGGGGCGCTGCTTCCTCTACTACCTCGACGTCGGCTTCGAGGAGACGGTGCGCCGGCACGCCACCCGTCCCCAGGCCGCCGAGTTCTCCCCCGAGGAGATGGCCGACTGGTACCGGCCCCACGACCTGCTCCCCCACGGGATCGAACGGGTCGTCGGCCCGCACAGCGGCCTGGACGAGACGGTCGGACGGATCCTCGCCGACACCGGCCTCACCCCGCCCGGCTGGGTCCCCCGGCCCTGAACCCGCGCCCGTACGGCGGCTTCTCCCAGGGCGGAACGCCGCCCCCTTCCGCCCGGGCCGCCGGTCCCTAGGCTGAGGGGGTGAGCACTCATGCGCCGAACGAAGCCCGCGTCATCCCGCTGCGCCCGCAGGCCTCGCCGCCCGCGGCCGGCGGGGAGCCCCGCCCCGCGCGCACGCCCGCACGGAGGGAGCCGCTGTGGCGCGACGTCGTCGGCGACGTGCTGCGGCGCGAACGGCTCGCCCAGGAGCGCACGCTGAAGGACGTCGCGGAGGCGGCCCGGATCTCGATGCCGTACCTGTCGGAGCTGGAGCGCGGCCGCAAGGAGGCCTCCTCGGAGGTGCTCGCGGCCGCCGCCCGGGCGCTGGGGCTCGGCCTCGGGGACCTGCTCTCGCTCGCCCAGGAGGAGCTGGCCCGGTACGCCGCCCCGAGCCGAGCGGGCCGGAGCCTGGCGGGCCGGGGCCGCACCGCGCCGACGGGGCGCCACAACGGCCTCTGCCTGGCCGCCTGACCCCAGCGTTCGCCGTACGGCGGGAGGGCTCTGCCTCCCGCCGTACCCGGCCGCACGCGCTCGGCACCTGCTCGGCGATCCCGTAGCCGACGGCCGGGGCCCGCCGGCCTCTCCTCGTCGGGGCCGGTTGCCGCCGACTCCGCTCCCGGCCCGGACGGCCCCGAACCGCCGGGCGCGGGTTCTTACACGCCTTTGCCGTCGCTCTGCCGAACCGCTGACGGGCGCCCCGCAAGGTGGTGCCCACACCGACCGCAGGACGGACGAAGGGCACGGCGATGACGACGAACACGGGCACGGCGACGAGCGGGGCGAAGCGGCGGGGCGGCCTGGCCGCGGCGGCCCTGGCGGTGCTGGCGACGGTGCTGCCGGTCGCCGCCACCCCCGCGCAGGCCTCCCCCGCCGGGGCGCCGGCCGGCCCCGCGTGGTGCCCGGCCGTGCCCGGGCACCAGGTCGACTGCACGACGATGCGCCGCCCGCTGGTGGCGGGCGAGCCGCGCCTGGGCGGCATCGACGTGAGCTACGCGGTGGTGCGCCACAGCCGCCCCGGCCCGGCCCTGGGCACCGTCGCGCTCAACCCCGGCGGCCCCGGCGAGACGCTGATCGACCGCGCCGAGCAGGTCGCCGGGGCGCTGGAGGGCGTCCTGGACGACTACGACGTGCTGCTGCTGGACCCGCGCGGCACCGGCCGCTCGGGCCGGCTGCCCTGCGGCGTCACGGAGGCCGAGTACCGCTGGGCCCCGCGGGCGGGGATGCGCGAGGCCGTCGCCGAGTGCGCCGAGGAGCTCGGCCCGCGGGCCCGCGGCTACACCAGCGCCGCCACGGCCGACGACATCGACGCGGCCCGCGAGCGCCTGGGCGCCCCGAAGCTGGTCCTGTACGGCCTGTCGTACGGCACCTACCTGATGCCGGTGTACGCCGACCGCCACCCCGAGCGGGTGGAGAGGATGGTGCTCTCCGGCGCCTACCCGCTCGCCTTCGACTCCCTGGCCCGGCCCGGCGCCCAGCAGGTCTCGCTGACGCTGCGCCGGATCTGCGAGCGCAGCGGGGCCTGCGACCCGCAGACCGCCGTGCACGACCTGGCCGCCGTCACCGAGCGGCTGCGCGCCCGCCCGTTGAAGGTGACCGCCTCCGTGGACGGCGAGCGGCGCACCGTGCGGTTCACCGAGGACAAGCTCGCCGACCTGATGTACGAGCCGGCCACCCGCGGCGCCGGCGCCGACCCCGGGACGCCCGCGCTGCTCGGCGAGCTGCCGGCCGCGCTGCACGCCTTCGCGGCGGGCGACGAGGCGCCGCTGGCCGCCCTGGTGCGCCGCGAGATCGAGCACACCGGCACCGAGGACCAGGCCTCGTTCCTGGCCGTCACCTGCAACGACTACGCCCGCACCTGGGACCCGGACGCCTCGCCGGCCGAGCGCCGCCGCCAGTACCGCGCCGCCGTGGCCGCCGCGGACCCGGCCGACTTCGGGGCGTTCAGCCCCGCGGGCTGGGCCGCGGGCCAGACCGACGGCGGGGACAACTGCCTGGACTGGCCGCGCCGGGGCACCGCCCGCCCCCAGCCCACCGATCTGCGCAACGTGCCCGACGTTCCCGTCCTGGTCCTCTCCGGGGACCTGGACACCAACACCCCGGAGGTCAACTCCCGCCTGTCCGCGGCCCAGTTCCGCCGCAGCGCCTTCGTCTCGGTGCCCAACGCCGGGCACGTGCCGGAGCTGGAGTCGACCGGCTGCACGCTGGAGATCTCCGGTCACTTCATCCGCACCGGCGAGGTCGGCGACACCTCCTGCCTCGCGCAGATCCCCCCGGTCGCGGTCGTCCCCGTCCCCCGCTGACCGCCGCCCGGGGCCGCCGCCGGGCCCGACCACCCCCCGCCACCAGCGAGGATGACACCATGACAGATCCCATCACCGCCCGGCGCACCGTCCTGGTCGTCGAGGACGACCCCGGCGTCCGCAGCACCCTGGACCACCTGCTGCGCTTCGAGGGCTACCAGGTGCTCACCACCGCCGACGGCCAGGAGGCCCTGGACCTCCTGGAGCACCGGCGCCCCGACCTCGCGGTGGTGGACGTGGTCATGCCCCGCCTCGACGGCCTCGCGCTGTGCCGGATGCTGCGCCGGCGCGGCGACCGGCTGCCCGTCCTGGTCCTCACCGCCCGCCACCAGCTCGGCGACCGGGTCGCCGGGCTTGACGCGGGCGCCGACGACTACCTCGCCAAGCCCTTCGCCACCGAGGAACTGCTGGCCCGCATACGGGCCCTGCTACGGCGCGCCGAACCGCTCGGCGCCGAGGTCGGCGCCGGCGCCGGCGCCGACCTCGCCCTGGCCGACCTCTCCCTGGACCCCGCCGCCCGCCTGGCCCACCGCGGCGGGCGGCGCCTGGACCTGACCAAGACCGAGTTCGACCTGCTGGAACTGCTCCTGCGCAACCAGGGCACCGTCCTGACCCGCCACCGGATCTACGAGCGCATCTGGGGCTACGACTTCGACACCGACTCGCGCTCGCTCGACGTCTACGTCGGCTACCTGCGCCGCAAGACCGAGGAGGACGGCGCGCCCCGGCTGATCCACACCGTGCGCAACGTCGGCTACACCGCCCGGAGCGCCTGATGCTGCGCACCCGGATCGGCCTCGTCGTCCTCGCCTCCGTGCTGCTGGCGATCGCCGTTCCCGTCACCGCCGCCTACCGCGGCGTCAGCACCCTGGTCTCCGACCAGCTCGACCGCAGCCTGCAGGACCGCGCCCACACCGTGCTCGCCGCCCTGGAGCTCGGCCGGCCCCCGCTCGCCCGGCCCGACACCGTCGAGCAGCTGCTGCCCGCCGACGGCACCGCCGTACGGCCGCTGGCCCCGGGCGCACCGGCGCTGCCGGTCTCCGACCGGGCCCTGGAGGTGGCCCGCACCGGGCAGGGCTCCCACCAGGAGGACGCCACCGTCGACGGCACCCCGTACGGCGTGCTCACCCTGGCCCGCCCGGACGGGCAGGGCGCGGTGATGGTCGGCCAGACCTACGCCGGGGTCACCGAGGTCGACGAGGCGTTCCTCCGGCGCATCACCGTCACCGGCGCGGCGGCCGCGGCCGCCTGCGCCCTGCTCAGCTGGTTCGTCCTCGGCCGGATCCTGCGCCCGGTGCGGCGCCTGGCCGCCGCCGCCGAGCACATCACCACCACCCGCGACCTGGCCACCCCGCTGCCCGCCGCCGGGCGCGACGAGGTCGGCGGCCTCACCCGGGCCTTCGAGTCGATGGTCGGCGCGCTGCACCGCTCCCGCGAGCAGCAGCAGCGCCTGGTCCAGGACGCCAGCCACGAGCTGCGCACCCCGCTGACCTCGGTGCGCGGCTGCGCCGAGCTCCTCCAGCGCGCCCGCGGCCGGCTCGCCCCCGAGGACGAGGAGCAGATCCTCGCCACCCTGGTCACCGAGACCGTCGCCCTCGACGAACTCGTCCGCGAACTGGTCGAGTTGGCCACCGACCGGCAGACCGCGGAGGACCCGGAGCCGCTCGACCTGCCGGAGGCCGCCGAGGACAGCGCCCGGCGCTTCCACCGCCGGACCGGCCGGGAGATCACCGTCAGCGCCGACGGGCCGGTGCCGGTGCTCGCCCGCCCGCGGGCACTGCAGCGCTGCGTGGACAACCTGGTGGGCAACGCCGTCAAGTTCAGCCCGGACGGCAGCCCGGTGGAGATCCGGATCACCGGCACCCGGCTGGCCGTGCGCGACCACGGGCCCGGCATCGCGCCCGGCGACCGGCAGGCCGTCTTCGAGCGCTTCTACCGCGCCACCGGCACCCAGTCCACCCCGGGCTCGGGGCTGGGCCTGGCCATCGTGCACGACCTGGTGGCCGCCGACCACGGCACCGTCTTCGCCGACGCCGCGCCGGGCGGCGGCGCCGAGGTCGGCTTCCGGCTGCCGCCCGCCCCCGGCGGCTGACCGGCCGCCCGACCGTGCCCCGGCGCTGCCCCTCCGGGCCCTGCCGGGCGCCGCGCCGGGGCCGTAGGGTCGACGGGGACGGCCCCGAACAGCGGGGGCCGGGCCGGGCGGCGAGGCGGGAGGACCGGGGAACGTGCGCAGGACCGTGACACCCTCGACGGAACGGGCGCCCGAGGCCGCACCCGTACCGGGAAGGCGCGCGGCGCAGGCCCCGGCCCCGGCGCCCGCGAGCCCCGGCAGGGCGCCACGCCCCGCCGAACTCGCCGCCCTGCAACGGACGGTGGGCAACGCGGCCGTCACCCGCCGGATCCAGCGCACGGCGGCCCCCGGCGTCCGGGAACAGGCCCGGCGCGACGCCGCCGACCCCGTCTCGCACGGCGAGTGGGCCACGTTCCGCGAGGACATGGCCCGGGCGGGCTTCTCCCCGGACATCACGGAGATCGCCTGGCAGCTCGTCCTCGGCGGCATCGCCGAGCAGGGGCAGCTCAACGACGAGGCCATGGGGCGCTTCACCGAACGCCAGGAGCAGCGCGACCACCGCGCCTCCAACACCTGGTACCAGGAGCTGGTGCGGGTCGTCGGCGACCACCTGGAGATCGACACCCCGACGCTGGCCCTGTGGTCGGGCGGCCGGGAGGTCAGCGACTACGCCCTCGCCAAGGGCCACACCCCGCTGGAGGCCACCGCCTTCGGCGGGGTCGTCGACAAGCTGACGCTGACCCCGGACTGGGCGCTCAAGACGCCCATGTGGAACGTCCTGTCCAAGGCCTTCGTGAGCCGCGCCCGCGGCCCCGTCCACATCTTCCTGCGGGCGTACGACCCCGAGAGCGTCCTCATCGCGCAGGAGGTGCCGCAGCTGCGGGTGGTCATGGCGCTCGACCCGGCGGTGCGGCTCGTCTGGCACCCGGTGTACGCCGACGCCGACGGACGGCTGACGGAGGTCACCCGGGGCCTCGACCTGGCCGCCGACGCGCCCTGCTCCACCCGGGACGAGTGCGTGCGGATCCTCTACGACTACCTGCGCCTCGTCCACGACCCGGCCAACCCGCACTCCCGGCGCGCCCACAAGGAGATGAGCGACCGCCTCGCCGCCAACGGCAACCCCCCGGTGGCGCCCGAGGACCGAGCGCGGGCCGATCAGTAGGGTGGGGCGGATCGGTACGGAAGTGGGGAGAGTCGATGACCGACGCGAAGGAACACCGGGGCTGGATAGGCCGGTTGTTCGGCGGCCGCCGCCCGCACGGCGGGCAGCCCGCGGCCGCCCCGCCCGCCGCCCGGGACCCCAGGGCGTGGGCGCGCCCCGGGGAACTGATGGACCTCTCCACCCTGCCCCCGCAGGTGGCCGAGGAACTCGTCGAGGTCGCGTCCACCATCGACGCGGCCGACCAGGCGCGCTTCGACGGCGACCGGGCCGAGGCGCACCGGCTGCTGCGTACGGCGGTCGCCACGCGGATCCCGCCCTACCGCCAACTCGCCGAGGAGCGGCTGGGGGTGATGCTGTCCGAGGACGGCGAGGTCGGCGAGGCCGTGGCGCTGTGGCTGCGCGCGGCCCAGGGGCCGGATCCCGAACTGCGCCGCGCCGTCGCCGTCTACCTGGGCTCCGTCCCGTTCGCCGACGCCGGGTTCCTGGTGAACGCCGACCCGGCGACCGTGCTGGCCCTGCTCCCCGAGGCGTGGGGGTTCGGGCGGGCGGGCGCCGCGGTGTACGAGGCCTCGGTCCACCGGCACCGGGAGGCCGACCCCGCGGTGCGCCGACAGCTGCTGGCGCTGGACGCCCTGCGCTACGGGGACGCCCGACTGGCCGCCCGCTTCGAGGCCGTCCCGGTGGCGGAGGAGCGGTACCCGCGTCGGCGCGCCGAGTGGGCCAGCGGCACCCAACTGGGCGGCTGCCGCTGGAGCGTGGCCGGGCACGGGGAGGCCGTCGGGGCGATCGCGGCGGTCCCGGCCGCGGTGGACGGCCGGGCGGTCGTGGTCACCGGCGGCGACGACGGCACCGTGCGGCTGTGGGACGTGGCCACCGGCGAGGCCGTCGGCGAGCCGATGACCGACCACACCGGCCGCGTCCACGCCGTGGCCGCGGCCGAGCTGGACGGCCGGGCGGTGGCGGTCTCCGCCGGCACCGACGAGGCCGTGCGGATCTGGGACCTGACGACCCGCCGGCTGCTGCACCCGCCGCTGCCCGGGCACACCGACTGGGTCACCGGGGCGGCCACCGCCGTGCTGCGCCGCCGCCCGGTGGCCGTCACCTGCGGCGACGACTGCAGCGTGCGGGTCTGGGACCTGGCCACCGGAGAGCCGGTCGGCAAGCCGATGCGCGACCCGGCCGCCCCCGCCGGCTCCCGCCCCGGCCGGCTGACGGCGGTGGCGACGACGGTGATCCTGCGCCGGCCCGTCGCGGTGACCGGCGACTTCCAGGGAACCGTACGGATCTGGGACCTGGCGAGGGGCCGCGAGCTGCTGCCGCCGGTGAGGACCGGGCACGGCCCGGTGCAGGCGGTGGCCGTGGTGGACGCCGGCGGCCGCCCGGCCGTGGCCGTCGGCGCGTGGGACGGCACCACCACCCTGTGGGACCTGGCCACGGCCCGGCCGGTGGGCGAGAGCCTCGCCGTCGCGCACGAGCGGCCGCAGGAGGTGGCGGCGGTGGCCACCGGGGCCGGGACGACGGTGGCCACCAGCGACGACTCCGGCCTGCTGCGGCTGTGGGACGCGGCCACCGGACGGCAGCTCGCCCAGGCCTTCCCCGGGCCGAACGGCCGGACCAGGTCGCTGGCGTCGACCTCGACGCCGGACGGACGGCCGGTGGTGCTCCTCGGCACCTCCGACGGCCGGGTGCACCGCTGGGACCCGGCCGTCGACGACCGCTCCGTGGGCGACCCGCTGCCCGGACACGGCACCGAGGTGACCGCCGCGGCGACGGTCGAGGTCGACGGCAGGGCGCTGGTGGTCAGCACCGACTGGGACGGCACGGCACGCCTGTGGGACCTGGCCGACGGCGCCGACGCCGGCACGCCCTTCGCCGGCTCCGGGGAGCCGGTGCGGGCGATGGCGACGGCGGTGGTCGACGGCCGGCCCGTGGTGGCCACCGTCGAGCCGCGCGCCGGGGAGGTCCGGCTGTGGGATCCGGCCACCGGGAGCCCGGCGGGTCCGCCGCTGGTCCACGACCGCTCGGTGGGCGCGGTGGCCACGGCGGTGCTGGACGGCCGGGCGCTCGCCGTCACCGGGGACTCGCAGGGCCTCGTCCGGGTCTGGGACCTCGCCACCGGGGAGGTCCTCCACGAGCCGGCGGCCGGACACCGGTTCCACGTGACCGCGGTGGCCACGACGGTGCTCGACGGCCGGGCGGTCGCCGTCACCGCGGACGACGGGGACGTGCGGGTGTGGGACCTCGCCACCGGCGCCGCGGTCGGCGAGCCGATCGCGCTCCCGGGCCGCCCCTCACCGGCCGAGGACGACGCGGAGGAACCGGACCACGCCGACGACGAGGAGTGGACGGACGAGGACGACGAGGACGACGGGCCGGGCATCGAGGCGCTGGTGGCGGTGGTGGTCGACGGCCGCCCGGTCGTGGCGGCGGGCAGCGACGACGGCCTGGTGCACGTCTGGGACCTGGCCACCCGCTCCCCGCTCGGCCCTCCCCTGCGCGCCGCCGCCGACGACACCGCCGTGCTGACCGCGGCGCGGGTCGCGGGCCGTCCGGTCCTCGTCACCGGCGACGACGACGGCACCGTCCGGACCTGGGACCCGGCCACGCTCGAGCGGGTCGGCCCCGACCTGGTGCTGCCGCTGCCGGTCGGCGCGCTGGCCGCGGCCCCCGGGGGCCGGCTGGTGGTCGGCTTCGGCTGGGAGGTCGGGGTGTTCCGGCTCGTGGAGTCCGCCGAGTCCGCCGAGTCCGACGGGTCCGCAGCGTCCGCGTGAGCGTGCGGGGCCGGCCCCGGAAGGGCCGGCCCCGCACGGGGACGTCAGGCCGCGAGGTGGTCCAGCGTGAACAGGGACGCCCGGTAGCCGTACTGGGCGATGGACGAGCCCGCGCCGCCGTTCGCGTCGGAGACGGCCGCGAAGCTCCCGCTGTGCCCGATCTTCATCAGCACCTGGTTGGAGCCGGGCGCCGGGTACACGAAGTGGAAGATCTGGTTGCCGTAGATCCAGCCCTGGCAGTCGAAGACGTTGAAGTTGGCGCCGTCGGCCAGCCCCTCGTTGCCGTCGTTCGGGTTCTGCTTCCAGACGCCCAGGCAGTCGCCCTCGTTCTCCCGGCTGCGGAAGATGAACGACTGGCTGTCGTCCTTGTAGTGGCACAGCTTCCACTGCTGGCGGTAGGCACCGCTGTCGGGGTTCTGGATGGCCTGCCCCCAGGCGCTGTACTGGTTGCGTTCCACGAGCTGTCCGAACGGCGTCTTGATCCGGTAGTAGCCGTCGTCGCAGACGTAGCCGTGCCACTCGCTGGAGGCCAGGCCCTCGGTGGCGGCCGCGGCGGGGCCGGCGAGCAGGGTCAGGCCGGCCAGCGAGGCGAGCGCGGCGGCGGCGAGGCCGCGCAGCGCCCTGCCCGGGCGGGTGGTCGTGTGTCCGAGCCGGTTCGTCACGGGGTCCTCCGTCGTCAGGTCGGTGGGCACGGTCAGCAGTTGCTGATGAGGAGTTGGGCGGCCCGGCGTACGGTGCCGGCCGGTTCGGCGGGCGCGCAGCCGACGGAGCCGATCTCCGGGGACTCGTAGGTGGTGAAGGTCCCGGGGGACGGCGAGGTGGTGACCCAGATGCCGGTGTTGGCGCCGGTCTGGGCGCAGATCCGGTTGACGTACTGGCCGGTGACGACCCTGGTTCCCCGGTAGAGGCCGTACCGGCCCGGGGAGTTGAGGTTCCACGTGTCGCTGACGGTCACGCTGGTGGTGCTGGAGGTGGTCTTCTGCACCGAGAAGCCGACCTTCACCTCGACCTTGGCGAACAGCGCGCTCGCGGAGGCGGTGATCTCGGTCTTGTTGTCGACGGTGGTGGTCGCCGAGTTGACCCGGGTCAGGGTGTCGCTGTGCTGCCCGGTGGTGCCCGGGGCGACGTTGTAGATCAGGAAGTCGGTGACGAGGGGCGTGATCTGCACGTTGACGGGCTCGGCCGTGGTGCGGTCCACGGCCGGGTTGCAGAGCGTCGGAAGGGTGTCGGCGTGGGCGGCCGGGGCCGCGCCGAGGCTTAACAGGCCCACGGCGACGGCGGTGACGGCCGAGGCGGCGAGGGTGCGCCGGCGCGGCCCGGGGACGAGGGTCATCTGTTCTCCTCCGTGGTCGGGTGGACGGCCCGCACCCCTGCGACCGGAACCGCTCGGGTACGGGCGGGCGCGGTGGTGCGATCCGTCGCGCGGTGGACGCCGCCCGGCCCGGTGCCGATCCTGCGCCAGGCCGTCACGATTTCCGCACGACCGCCGCACGAGGCGGGGAGGAGCCGGCCCCGCTCAGGCCGGGAGGTGGTCGGAGACCAGGGCGGCGAACTCCTCGGGGGTGAGGACGCGGATGCCGAGTTCCTCGGCCTTGGCGCGCTTGGAGCCGGCCTTCTCGCCCGCGACCAGGAGGGTGGTGCGCTTGGAGACGGAGGAGGAGGCCTTGCCGCCCGCGCGTTCGATCAGTTCGTTGACCTGGTTGCGGGAGAGTTCGGCGAGGGCGCCGGTCATGCTGCCGGTGACGACGACGGCCTCGCCGGTGAGCGGGCCGCCCTCGGCCGCAGCGGTGCCGTCGTCCTCGCCCGCCGTGGCGGCGGGGGCCGTCGGGGCGGTGACGGCGGTGCCCACGCCGAGGGCCGCGAGACGGTCCAGCAGCGGGGCGAGGTCGGCGAGTTCGGCGGCGACGACGCGGGCCTTCTCGGCGCCGATGCCGTCGACGCCGGCCAGGGTCTCGGCGTCGGCGGCCCGGATCGCGGCCATGGAGCCGAAGTGCGCGGCGATCCGGCGGGACATGGTGCGGCCGGTGCCGCGGATGCCGAGGGCGCAGAAGACCCGGTTGAGCGGCTGGGTGCGGGCGGTGGCGATCGCGGTGAGCAGGTTGACGGCGCTGGTCTCCCCCATCCGCTCCAGGGTGAGCAGTTGCTCGCGGGTGAGGGTGAACAGGTCGGCGAGGTCGGTGACCAGGCCGGCTTCGACGAGCTGGACGGCGCGGGTGCCGCCGAGGCCCTCGATGTCGAGCTGGTCGCGGCCGGCCGCGTACAGGACGGAGGCGACGGCCTGGCAGCCGCGGCCGCGTATGCAGCGCCAGCGCTGTTCGGTGGTGTCGATGGCGTCGCCGCAGCGCGGGCACGCCTCGGGGAAGGCGATCGGCTGCTCGGCGCCGGTGCGGGCGTCGAGGACCGGGGCCTCCACGCGGGGGATGACGTCGCCGGCGCGGTAGACGAAGACCTGGTCGCCGATCATCAGTCCGCGGCGTTCGATGTCGGCGGGGTTGTGCAGGGTGGCGAAGGTGACGGTGACACCGTCGACGACGACCGGTTCGAGGACGGCGCGCGGCGCGATGATGCCGGTGCGGCCGACGTTCCACTCGACCCCGAGCAGCCGGGTGACCTTGTGCTGGGCGGCCAGTTTGCGGGCCACCGCCCAGCGCGGGGCGCGCGAGCCGGAGCCGGCCTCGGCGCGGTCGGCGGCGAGGTCGGCCTTGACCACCACGCCGTCGATCCCGAAGGGCAGTTCGGCGCGCAGCGCGGAGATCTCCTCGACGCGCCGCTGGACGTCCTCCAGGCCCGCGCAGTGCCGGGGGTGGGCCGCGGTGGCGGCGGCGGTGTTGGCGCCGAGTGCGGCGAGGTGCTCCAGGAGGGCGCTGTGGGCGAGGTCGTCGGGGCCGACGGCGTCGTAGGCGAAGAAGGTCAGTTCGATCCGGTAGGGGCGGTCCTTGGCCCGCAGGGTGCCGGCGGCGCCGTTGCGGGGGTTGGCGAAGGGGGTGGCGCCGTGCTCGGCGCGCACCCGGTTGGCGTGCTCGAACTGGTCCCGGGTGAGCAGGACTTCGCCGCGCAGTTCGATGTCGGCGGGCTCGGCGAGTTCGGTGGGCAGGCCGAGGATGGCGTCGGCGGCGTGGGTGATGTCCTCGCCGGCGAGACCGTCGCCGCGGGTGACGACCTGCTGCAGGCGCCCGGCGCGGTAGCGGGCGGCGATGGCGAGGCCGTCGAGCTTGGGCTCCACGCACCAGGCGGTGACGGGCCGGCCCAGGCGCCGCTCCAGGCCGGCCGCCCAGGACTCCAGTTCCTCGGCGGAGAACACGTTGTCCAGGGAGAGCATCGGCACGCTGTGCGGGACGTCGCCGCTCGCGGCGCCGCCGGCCACCTTGCCGGTGGGCGAGTCGGGCAGCACCTCGCCGGGGTGGGCGCCCTCGTAGGCGGCGATCTCCCGCAGCAGGGTGTCGTACTCGTCGTCCCCGAGCGGGGTGGAGCCGTCGGCGTAGTACGCGGCGGCGGCCTGGACGGCGGTGGCGACGGCGTCGGCGTACGCGGACGGGGTGGCGAGCGGAGCGGCGGTGTCGATCATGCGGGAATCATCGCGGTCGGCACTGACAACGGCCCGGCGGTGGCGAAGACCCCCGGCGTCACGGTGATCGACGAGGTACCCGACACCGCCGGCCCGCCCCCGCCGCCTACCGGACCGACCTCACCGCCGCATCACCTACGCCCTCACCCACTGCCGCACCCGCGCGACCCGCCCGTGAGCGCAGGAAGTCGGCCCCGCCGACTTCCTGCGCAGCGGACGGCCGGGTCCGTGCCCGCCCGCTCCACGGACCGGCCCGCGGACCCGTTGCGCCGCCCCAACGCGCCTCCCTTGCGGGCACCCCCGCCGACAACGGCCGGACCGCCCGCAGCCTGTTGTCCCTGCCGGAGGGCTATTTGGGGCGAGCCCGCGTTTCAGCTCGGCCCCGCCCTGGCCTGCGCGTAGCCCGTCCACTGTCCGAGCAGGAAGTCGGCCGGGTCGACTTCCTGCGCAGCGGACGGCCGGGTCCGTGCTGGCGGCCCCGGCCATGAAGGCCGGGGGCCGCCCAGGCTCCCTTTTCGGGCGGGCTCGTGTGCCCACACACGAGCCCGCCCGCTCCATCAACCGACCTCCGGAGCGGTTGCCGCCGCCCCGACGCGCCTCCCTTGCGGGCACCCCGGCCGACAACGGCCGGGCCGCCCGCACCTTGCTGCCCCTGCCGGAGGGGCGCTGGGAGAGGCACTCGGTGTTCGGGACAGCCTGGGCACAACTCGTCCACTGTCCGCACAGGAAGTCGGCCGGGTCGACTTCCGGTGCTCGGCTCACCGCGCACGTGCTGAGCGTTCCCGCCTCAGCCGCCGACCGCCGTGGCGAGGGGCCCGCACCCGCGCAGGGCCGCGCGGGCGCGGGCGACGCCGCAGGCGGTGGCTCCGGCCCCGCTGCCGACCGCGACGGTTCTCGTGCCGCCCAGGCCGGCACAGGCGCGGCAGATGCCGGGGTGGGGCACCGGGTCGTGGCAGCGGCCGCATTCGGCGTACGAGGCGGGCGGCGCGGGCGGGTCCTCGGGGTGTTCCGGCGGCAGCTTGCGCCGGAGGCGGTCGCGGAGGATCGCCGCCGGGGAGTGCACCCACTGCGGCAGCCCGGGCAGCAGGGCCTGCGCCAACTCGGCCTCGCCGCAGCCGCGTTCCAGCCACTGCGCGACGAGCGGCGCCAGCGCCAGCGCCTCGGCCTCGCCCAGGCGCAGGCGAGGTTCGGGGCGAAGGACCCGGAACAGGGCGGCCACGGCCGCCCGCGTCCCTTCATCCGGGAGGGTGGGTTCTTGCCCCTGGTCCTTTACGGGAGGGATGACAGCGCCGCCGGACCCGGGTCCACCGAAGTCCGGGCGGGGGGCAGTCGGTGAGGGCTGCGGGGTGTCGAAGACGTGGACCACGGTCCGGATCGTCCCGTCGGGCATCCGGATCTTCTCGACCCGGTAGAACCCGGCGTCCTTCAGCTCCTTGAGCGCCCGCCGGATCGCGCCCCGCCCCTGCGGACTGCTGTCCGCCATCTGCCGCCCGTCCTCCCGCCACCCGTCGGGACGGGAGAGCAGATCGGCGAGGAGGCCACGAGCGGTGTAACTGAGCCGACGGTCCTGCAACAGGACGTTCGGCATGACGGTGAACGCGCGCCTGTGCACGCTACGATAAATCCGCATCTGGAGTTGCTGCTCCCGGTGCCCGACCCCGGGGTGTTCCAGCACCGCCGGGGTCTCCCATGTTCTGTTGACGATGCGGAAAGTAGCACACCGGATACACAGAGTGCGAACCCTTCCCGCGCGAAGCCGCCCTCCCCGCACCACGCACACCCCCCGCCCCTGCGCGGGAAGTCGGCCCCACCGACTTCCCACGCTCCCGCTCCCGCCACCAACCGAAGACGGGAGCGCGGCAGTACTCAAGGATGGACGCGTTCGATCGCTTCGAAGATGTCCGCATCGGTCTCCTGCTGCCACGACGGCAGATCGGCCCAGTCGGCGACATAGCCCGGCTTCGGATTCTCGATGTGCTTGTGGATCTGGGCGATCCAACACGTCGCCACGAACCGGCCCTTCTGCTCCCGAGTGAGCTTGGACGTGCTGCCGCCGCTCACGGCGATGAAGTCGCGGACCTGGCCGAAGACAGCGGCGGCACACTCGCGCTCCCACTCGGGAGTCTCGGCCCACGCGGCGACATAGCCTGCCTTCGGCTCGCCCGGGTAGTGCTTCGACACCCCGGCGATCCACGCTTCGCGGAAGATCTGCCCATCGGACGCCATGCGGTACTCCTTCGTCAGTTGGCGCCGTCAAGCGCCGAAATCTGCTGGTACAGAGCCGAGGCCCGGCCATCGGCCACGAACGCAACCGGCGAGCGCCGGCAGCATCACGTGAGGTAGACCTTCTGCCACTCCAGGGACGTCATGGTCAGCGCGGCCTCGGCGAGGGCATGGGCCGACTCGGTCTTGAGGCTGCCGAGGCTGCTGTCAATCCACGGCTGGACGTTCTGGTAGCCCTGCTCGCGGTACTCCACGGCCTGGATCAGGCACTCCAGCTTGTCCGCGTCGTGGGCGACGGTGACTTCCAGGTTCTCGGCGTTCTCGTACTCCTCCACCAGGGCCTGGAGTCCCGCAACGACGGCCGGGTGAGCGGCGCTGACCTGGTCGGCGGTCACCCGCTCGTTCGACGCGGCGGTGAGGTAGCGCCGACTGACGTGCGGGATGTCGCCGACCCGGGTCTCCTGGGTGTCATGGAAGAGGCACAGCAGGGCGACCTTGGCCGGGTCGGCGCCCTCCATCATCGCGAGCACCGCGCCGATGATGCCGGTCCGGAACGAGTGCTCCGCGACCGACTCGGGGTCCTTGACGCCGGCGATCCACCAGCCCTGGCGCTTCGCCCGCTTGAGCACGCCCGCCTCGAACAGGTAGCTCGCGGTACCCCTCACCTGCTTGTCGTCCGTCATGGCTGTCCTCCGCTGCTGGATCGGTTGTTGCTGTAGCCGCCTACCCGCAGACCGTGGTCCACAGACTCCAGCTCTCAACGGGACCCCCGTGAAAGGCCGTCACCATCAAGGAGAATGCGCAGGCGTGACACGCACTGGCCGCCCACGCGCCGTCGGAATCAGGTGCGAGCTGCCGCCACCGCGTCCGTGTACAGCTCCGCTGTCAGGTCGTCCTCGCTGATCCCGAGCTCCGCCAGCACGGCCCGCACGGCGTCCAGCGCCGCTCCGAGGCCGTGCTGGGCGACCTCAGCGGTCTCGACCTCGATGAACGTCGCGTCGAGCTCCGGCACGCGGACGAGCGTCGCGAGGAAGCGCCGACCGCTGCGTTCGAAGTCGTAGTTGCGGCACCGCTTCTCGAACCGGATGCGCGGGGTGAAGCCGAGGCCCCGGATGATCTCGTCGGCCGCCTCGGCGTCCTCCACCCGGGTCTCGGCCTCCCACTTCGACCCGGACGCCTCGTCCACCCGCGCGCCCTTGTACGTGAGAACGGTGCGAGTGTCGTCGGGCCCATGAACGGTGCGGATCCGCAGCTCGCGGTCAGTTCCCATCAGGCTGCCGTCCGGGGCGTCGTAGTACGTGTCGCGGTACACCTCGGCGCGCCCGGCGCCATACGACTTCTCCAATCGTGCGAGGACGAGTTCGGGGTCGCGTACGGCGGCCTTGAGCTCCGCTTCGATCGCCACGCCGGCTCCTCCTTCAGATCACGCGTTGAGCGCCGCCCAGGGCCGCCATCGATTCGGCAGCAGGTAGCTAACGCACCACGGGGATCGCCCCGGATCGCCAGTCGGCCAGCCGCCTGCGGATGCTCGACACCATCGGCAGCCCGTCCGTCTCGGCCGGGGTGAACCATCTCACCTCGTGGGACTCGTCGGACACCCGCAGTTCGCCGCCGAGCGGGCGCGCGAGGAGGCAGATGGAGAACTCCTGGCGGACCTCGCCGTCGTCGTAGGCGAAGACATGACGGGGGTCGGTGTAGGTGCCGACGATCCCGGTGATCTCGACGTCGATGCCGGTCTCCTCGCGCGTCTCGCGGATCCCGCACCCGGAGAGAGACTCACCGATGTCCATCCTGCCGCCCGGCAGGGCCCACATCCCGTTGTCGGTGCGGCGCTGGAGCAGGACGCGGCCCGCGTTGTCGACCACCACGACGGACGCGGCGGGAACCAGTGAGTTCGCCTGCGGGGCGTTCGGGTCGTCCACGTAGTCACGCCTGGACATGATCCACCACCTCCACTGCCTGACCTGTCACAGCAGGTGCCGGCCGTCATGAGTCCGGACACTCGGTACAGCGTCGCCCCCGGAGCCCGTCCAGGACACGCACGGCATAGACCTCGGCCATGCGCTCGGACACCTCGGCCGGAGTGAGCCAAGCGGCCTCGACCGACTCCTCCGAGAGCCGCGCCTGATCGCTCTCCGGTCGGCAGCGAAGGACGAGGGCGACGATCTCCCGGTTCACGTTCTTGTAGACCCCGGTCAGCCGCTCCACGCCGACCTTGATCCCGGTCTCCTCGTAGACCTCGCGGCGCACGCCGTCCTCGATGGCCTCGTCCATCTCCAGCACGCCACCCGGGGGTTCCCACGTTCCGTTGTCCGCCCGACGGATCGCCGGCACGCAGCCGCCCTCACGCACCACCACGCCGGCGACGGACACCGAGTGGAGCGGCGTTGACCGGGACTTCCCGGCACTGTTGCTCATGTGCAGGAGGATAGAAGCACTGAAGGACTACGGCGGCCCCATTGCCCGTAGGTGGGCAATGGAGCCTCGGCCGGTACACATGATGCGTCAGACGTCGCCGAACTCTCCGGAGCGAACGGCGATGACGAAGCTCGACCAGGCGCCGACCGGGAAAGCCAGAGAAGGGCCCTCCGGGTCCTTCGAGTCGCGGACAGGGACGACGCCGGGCATGCTGTCGGATACCTCGATGCACTGTCCGCCATTGCTGCTGTAGCTGGACTTGAACCAATCGAGGGTCATACTCGCCTCCGTAGCTCGCGGATCATCGCCACCGAGTCCGCTTGTGAAAGGGCATGCGTCTGCAGCTGATAGTAGGCCGCCAGCTCTGCCGTCACCGCGTTGATGTCCCGCTCCAAGCGCCCCTGGTGAGCACTCTCCGCGTACGAGATCAGCGACCGGTCCGGCAACGTCAGGATGGACACTGGGAGATCGAACGCCCTGTTCTCGCCGAGTGTGAACGGGGCCAGCTGGAGCCGGACTGTCGGCTCGCTGGCGAACTCGACCAGGTGGTCGAGCTGCGCAGCCATCACGGCGTCCCCGCCCACGGACCGACGAATGCAACTCTCGTCCATGACGACGTGGATCAGCGGTGGCGGATCCCGTCGCATGGCGGCCTGCCGGCTTATGAGGACTCGCACCCGCTCGTCCGCCTGATCCTGCGTGATGCTCCGCCGCCGTACGGCACCCGCCGCGATGGCGGTTGCATACTCCCTCGTCTGCAGCAAGCCCGGCACGATACCGAGTTCGAAGAGCCGCAGTTCAACGGCCCGACGCTCTTGGGCGACGAACTCGGCGAACCCCTCCAGCAGCGCACTGTGCTTGACGTCGCTGGCCTTGTACTTGAACGTCCCGGCCTGCAATGTGTCAAATGCCCGGTCAAGAGCGTGAGCGATGCGTTGAGTTGGTTTCCTTCGACCATTTTCAAGGGCCGAGATGAAGGAAGACGTACAGCCGATCAGCCCCGCGAGATGGTCCTGCGTCCAGCCCCGCTGCTCGCGGGCCTCGCGGAGAAAGGCCCCGAACTCAGCCGCCGGGGAAGCCTGAGGGTCAAGTTCACGCTTGTTCAAAGCTACTCATCCTACCAATCAAACGGCGTTGACAAGTTGAACAGTTCCGGAGTCTAGAGGAGATTGAGTGCGCTGGGTAGTCGCATCACTACCGATTGGAGCGATGCTGCGGCCCGCGCCACCTTCGCGTCCCGGGTCTTCAGACCGGAAGCGCGATCAGCCACACGCGCAGCATTGAGCGCGCGCTCCTTCGCACGCCCCCTCCGTCCCCTGAGGTGCTCCCCCATGCTCATTGGCTGTCGTCCCCGTGCGTTCGTCGCCAGGCTCGATTCCCGTATCGAATCCGCGCCGCTGGCACGGTACTTGCTCCGGGCCTACCTGTCCGGGCTGCCCTCCGGGGACCGCTATCGCGACACCGCCGAGCTGCTGTTGTGCGAGCTCTTCGCCAATGCCGTCCAGCACTCCGACGCGCCCGACGACCGGCACATCGAGGTCCGCTTCGCCCTCGTCAACTCCCGCCTCCGGCTGGAAGTCCACGACGCCAGCTCCGGGCAGCCGTCCCTCCGTACCGTCGCCCCCGACGACGAGCACGGGCGCGGGCTGTTCCTCGTCGACGAGCTCGCCGAACGCTGGGGCTGCGTCCCCCGCCCCTGTGGCATCGGCAAGTTCGTCTGGGCCCTCATCGCCCCCGTCGCCTGAAGAGACGTCACCATGAACCTCACCACCCTCGCCCGGCACACCCTTTCCCGTGGCGCCACCCCGGCCGCCACCTATGCCCTCCTCGCCCGTCTCGGCCACCCGCCGCTGCCCGTCGCCCGGGCCGTCTGCCTCGCCCTCGACATCCCCCACGCCGAGACCACCCGCCGCCTCGCCGACTGCTACGACGCACTCCTCGCCGACCCGCGCCCCGACACCGAGAACGACACCGGTGAACTCCTCGAAGCCCTCGGCGTCTTCGACATCCCCAAGTCCCTCACCGACACCGAACTCACCATCGTCGACCTCCTCCTCACCGCCATCGACGCCCTCGGCGGCATCCGCCCCGGCCACCATCACGGCCTCCAACGCTGGTTCACCACCGGCAACCTCACCGCCGCCTACCTCTCCCTCACCACCACCCACCCCCTCCCCCGTACCGGCGACCCCACCACCTACTGGACCACCCTCACCACCGTCGGCGAACTCCTCACCACCACCGCCCCCTCCGACCGCCGCATCACCTACGCCCTCACCCGCTGCCGCACCCTCGCAACCCGCCCGTGAGCGCGGGAAGTCGGCCGCACCGACTTCCCGCGCAGCGGACGGTCGGGTCCGTACTCGGCGGCCCCGGCCACGAGGGCCGGGGCCGCCCAAGCTCCTCTTCGGGCGGGGCTCGCGTGCCCGCACACGAGCCCGCCCGCACCGTGTTCTCCCTGCCGGAGGGGCCGGGAGGGCACTCGGTGTTCGGGACGGCCCGGGCGCAGCCCGTCCACTGTCCGCGTAGGAAGTCGGCCCGGCCGGGCAGGCGCCTGATCGCCGACGGCGACGGCGACTCGCCGTCACTCATCCTCAGCCTGCAGGAGCGGGGCACCGC
>NZ_JBSFWR010000073.1:0-44784 GCF_053594915.1 Kitasatospora sp. NPDC002543
GCAGGGGGGACCCTGTGGGAGAGTAGGACGCCGCCGAACAATTCTTCTGAAGAACCCCCATCCGGGTCCCGGATGGGGGTTCTTCGCGTTTCCGGGCCGGGCCGTCCCGGCCGGGTGTTTCCGTCTCTGCCGTCGTCCCTCCCGAACGACCCCCGCCGAGTGGCTGGGCACCGTCAATATGCCGCTAAAACCGCCTGATCAGCGCACTGATCAGCGGAAAATCGCGTCGCACGCCGTAGTCTCGAAGGCGAGGGGAACACGTGTCCGGGGGTGTCGTCCGGGCAGGGTCGGATCAAGAATGGTGCTCATGGGACGAGGCAGGCTGCGCATCTACCTCGGGGCAGCCCCCGGGGTCGGCAAGACGTACGCCATGCTCGCCGAGGCGCACCGGCGGCACGAACGTGGCACGGACGTCGTGGTCGCGTTCGTCGAGGACCACGGCCGCCGGCGGACCGCGGACATGGTCGCCGGGCTGGAGGTCGTGCTGCGGCAGCAGGTGCTGCACCGCGGCGCCCGGTTCTCCGAGATGGACCTGGACGCCGTCCTCGCCCGCCGCCCGCAGGTGGCCTTGGTGGACGAGCTGGCCCACACCAACGTCCCCGGCTGCCGCAACGAGAAGCGCTGGCAGGACGTCGAGGAGCTGCTGGCGGCCGGGATCGACGTGATCTCCACCGTCAACGTGCAGCACCTGGAGTCGCTCGGCGACGCCGTCGAGGGCATCACCGGGGTGCGCCAGCGCGAGACCGTCCCGGACGAGGTGGTCCGCCGGGCGGACCAGATCGAGCTGGTGGACATGTCCCCGCAGGCGCTGCGGCGACGGCTGGCGCACGGCAACGTGTACGCGCCGGAGAAGATCGACGCGGCCCTCGCCAACTACTTCCGTCCGGGCAACCTGACCGCGCTGCGCGAGCTGGCGCTGCTGTGGACCGCGGACCGGGTGGACGAGTACCTGCAGAAGTACCGGGCCGAGCAGGGCATCGAGGGCACCTGGCAGGCCCGGGAGCGCATCGTGGTCGGCCTGACCGGCGGGCCCGAGGGGGCGACGCTGATCCGCCGGGCGGCCCGGATCGCCGCGAGGGTCTCCGGCGGCGAGCTGCTCGCCGTGCACATCTCCCGCTCCGACGGGCTGGTGGGCACCGGATCGCCGCAGACGCTGATCGAGCAGCGCTCGCTGGTGGAGAGCCTCGGCGGCTCCTTCCACGCGGTGCTGGGCGACGACCCGGCCGCCGGCCTGCTGGACTTCGCGCGGGGCGTGAACGCCACCCAGATCGTGCTGGGGACGAGCCGGCGGCCCGCCTGGCAGTACCTGTACGGGCCGGGCGTCGGCACCACGGTGACCCGGGAGGCCGGGGACATCGACGTCCACATGGTCACCCACGAGCACGCCGGGCACGGGCGCGGCAAGATCCCCGTCCGCCGGATCACCGACCTGGGCCGTACCCGGACGGTCGGCGGCTGGCTGATCGGGCTGGTCGGCCCGCCGCTGCTGGCGGTCGTGCTGACCGCGATCGGCGGCCTGGGGCTCTCCACCGACATGCTGCTGTTCCTGTCGCTGACGGTGTGCGCGGCGCTGGTCGGCGGGCTGCTTCCGGCGATCGGCTCGGCGCTGGTGGCCTCCTCGGTGCTGAACTACTACTTCACCCCGCCGCTGCACACCTTCACCATCAACGAGCCGCAGAACATCATGGCGGTGGCGATATTCACCATCGTCGGCATATCGGTGGCCTCGGTCGTGGACCTCGCCGCCCGGCGCACCCAGCAGGCCGCCCGCAGCCAGACCGAGGCGCAGACGCTCAGCGCGCTGGCCGGCACGGTGCTGCGCGGCGCGCCGAACGGTGACGGGGTGCTGACCGCGCTGATGGAACAGGTCCGGGAGACCTTCGGGCAGGAGAGCGCCGCGCTGCTGGAACGGCCCGACCCGCTCGCCGCCTGGGCGCCGGTGGCCACCGCGGGCCCGCGCCCGCCGGAGCGGCCCGAGGAGGCCGACGTGGACGTCCCGGTCGGCGACAGCCTGGCGCTGGTGCTGCGCGGCCGGGTGCTCCCCGGGGCGGACCGGCGCCTGCTCGGGGCGTTCGCCGCGCAGGCCGCCGTGGTGCTGGAGCGCCGCCGGCTGGCCAGGGAGGCCGCCGAGGCCCGCCGGGAGGCCGAGGGCAACCGGATCAGGACCGCCCTGCTGGCCGCCGTCTCGCACGACCTGCGCACGCCGCTGGCGGGCATCAAGGCCTCGGTGAGCTCGCTGCGCTCGGCCGACGTCGACTGGGACCCGGAGGACGAGGCCGAGTTGCTGGCCGGCATCGAGGCCGGGGCCGACCGGCTGGACCACCTGATCAACAACCTGCTCGACATGAGCCGCCTGCAGACCGGGACGGTCACCCCGCTGATCCAGGAGACCGACCTGGACGAGGTGGTGCCGTTCGCGCTCGGCGGGGTGCCGCTGGAGTCCGTCCGGCTGGAGGTGCCGGAGACGCTGCCGATGGTCCGGGCCGACGGCGGGCTGCTGGAGCGTTCGCTGGCCAACCTGGTCGAGAACGCCGTCAAGTACAGCCCGGACGGCGTCAGGGTGCTGGTCAAGGCCGACGAGCTGCGCCGGCCGGGGGAGCCGGCCCGGGTCGAGCTGCGGATCGTGGACCGCGGCCCGGGCGTGCCCGAGGACGCCAAGGAGAAGATCTTCGCGCCGTTCCAGCGGTACGGCGACGCGCCGCGCGGCGCCGGGGTGGGCCTCGGACTCGCGGTGGCGCGGGGCTTCGTCGAGGCGATGGACGGTACCGTCACCGCCGAGGACACCCCGGGCGGCGGCCTCACCATGGTGGTCAGCCTGCCGGTGGTCGAACGGCCGCCCGGAACGGGGGAGCCGGGTGGTGAGGGTGGAGATCCGCTCCAGGAGCTGATCACCTGAGAACCGGCGGCGCGCCGGCCGGGCCCGTCGCCCCGCCCGGGGCCGCCCGCCGGACGCACGTCGTAGAGCCAGTCCCAGTCCGTAAGTCAGACAGCCCTGAAAGGCGGAGCCCGTAAATGACCCGGGTCCTCGTCGTGGACGACGAACCGCAGATCGTCCGCGCGCTGGTGATCAACCTCAAGGCCCGCAAGTACGAGGTGGACGCGGCCCATGACGGCGCGAGCGCCCTGGAGCTGGCCGCGGCCCGCCATCCGGACGTGGTCGTCCTCGACCTGGGACTGCCCGACATGGACGGGGTCGAGGTGATCCGGGGCCTGCGCGGCTGGACCCGGGTGCCGATCATCGTGCTGTCGGCGCGGCACGCCTCGGACGAGAAGGTCGAGGCACTGGACGCCGGCGCCGACGACTACGTCACCAAGCCGTTCGGCATGGACGAGCTGCTCGCCCGGATGCGGGCCGCCGTGCGGCGGGCCGAGCCGGTGGCCGGGGAGGCCGACTCGCTGGTCGTCACCGAGTCCTTCACCGTCGACCTCGCGGCCAAGAAGGTCAACCGGGACGGCGCCGACGTCCGCCTCACCCCGACCGAGTGGCACCTGCTGGAGGTCCTGGTCCGCAACGCCGGGAGGCTGGTCAGCCAGACCCAGCTGCTCCAGGAGGTGTGGGGCCCGGCCTACCGCACCGAGACCAACTACCTGCGGGTCTACCTCGCCCAGCTGCGCCGCAAGCTGGAGCGCGACCCCTCGCACCCGCGCCACTTCATCACCGAACCGGGCATGGGATACCGGTTCGAGAGCTGACCCGGACCGCCCCCGGCGGGCGAACGACCTGCCGCCGGGGGCCCGGAACCCGGTACCCTTCCGACATGAGTGGTGACAACAGCAGCGGCCAGCCGCAGGGGCGGCTCCGCCGCATGCTCAGCCGGCTGACCTCCTCGGCCGAGGAGCTGGACGCCGAGGAACTGCGTCAGGAGAGCGCCGCGGAGTCCGGCTGCACCCCGATCGCCGGCTGCGGGGACCGTCAGCTGGTCACCGTCGCGGGCACGCTGCGCACGGTGACGCTCCGCCCCAGGGCGGGGGTGCCCGCGCTGGAGGCCGAACTCTTCGACGGCACCGAGGCGCTGGACGTGGTCTGGCTCGGCCGCCGCTCGATCGCCGGGATAGAGCCCGGCCGCCGGCTGGTCGCCAGCGGCCGGATCAGTCACGCACGCGGGCGCCGCGTGCTGTTCAACCCCCGCTATGAGCTGCGTCCGGTCGGACACGGGAGCGAATGAGCGTGAGCAACCAGCCCGGCGGCGAGGCCGCCGCCCAGCTCGACCTGGCCCTCGACCCGGCGGCCGCGGAGGCCGCCCGCAAGGCCGCCTCCAAGGAGGCCGCCGACACCGTGCTCCAGGCCTTCGGCGGCGTACGCGGCATGATCGACATGACGCTGCCCGGCCTGGTCTTCATCGTCACCTACAACGTGACCCACCAGGTCAGTACCTCGGCCTGGGCCGCGCTGGGCCTGAG
This sequence comes from Kitasatospora sp. NPDC002543, assembly GCF_053594915.1. Taxonomy (NCBI): domain Bacteria; kingdom Bacillati; phylum Actinomycetota; class Actinomycetes; order Kitasatosporales; family Streptomycetaceae; genus Kitasatospora; species Kitasatospora sp. NPDC002543. The sequence goes on from NZ_JBSFWR010000073.1 coordinate 4,402, forward strand.
CGCCCTGTTCGTGGTGGCCCGGCTGGCGAAGCGGCAGACCATCCAGCACGCCTTCAGCGGGGTGTTCGGCGTCGCCCTCGGGGCCTGGATCTCGATGAAGAGCGGCAAGGCCGAGGACTTCTACCTGCCCGGCCTGCTCTGGAACGTCGGCTACTGTGTCGCCCTGGCGACCTCCGCCCTGGTGCGCTGGCCGATGATCGGGGTCATGCTCGGCCCGATCACCGGTGAGATGTTCACCTGGCGCAAGGAGAACCCGGGCCGCCTGGCCGCCTACACCAGGGCGACCTGGGCGTGGGTGCTGATCATGGGCCTCAAGCCGGTGATCCTCTTCCCGCTGTACTTCACCCACAACGTCAACCTGCTGGGCTGGCTGAAGGTCGCCCTCGGCATCCCGCCGCTGCTGCTGGCGATGTACGTGACCTGGCAGATCCTGCTGAAGGCGCCGCCGCCGATCAAGGCGCAGCTGGACGACGAGGAGGAGCCGGCGACGTAGCCGCCCCCCGTTCCGTCCCGGCCGGTCCGGACAACGGCGAAGGGCCCGCACCCAGCGAGGGGTGCGGGCCCTTCCGCTGTGCGCCGGGGGCTACTGGGCGCCCGAGGTGGCCGAGAGCAGCTGCTCCAGCTCCTCCTCACGCTCCTGCGCGGCGACGAAGAGCAGCTCGTCGCCGCCCTCCAGGGTGTCGTCCTTGCCCGGCACCAGCACCCGGCCCTCGCGGATGATGGTCACCAGGGCGGTGTCCTGCGGCCAGGCGACGTCGCCGACCCGGGTGCCGACCAGCTCGGTGTCCGAGGCGAGCGTCAGCTCGACCAGGTTGGCGTTGCCCTGGCTGAAGCGCATCAGGCGGACCAGGTCGCCGACGCTGACCGCCTCCTCGACCAGCGCGGACATCAGACGCGGGGTGGAGACGGCCACGTCCACGCCCCAGGACTCGTTGAAGAGCCACTCGTTCTTGGGGTTGTTCACCCGGGCGACCACCCGGGGCACCGCGTACTCGGTCTTGGCGAGCAGCGAGACGACCAGGTTGACCTTGTCGTCACCGGTCGCGGCGATCACCACGTGGCAGCGCTGCAGCGCTGCCTCGTCCAGCGAGGTGATCTCACAGGCGTCGGCGAGCAGCCACTCCGCCATCGGGACCCGCTCCACCGAGATGGAGTTGGGGTTCTTGTCGATCAGCAGGACCTCGTGGCCGTTCTCCAGCAGCTCGCCCGCGATCGAGCGGCCCACGGCACCGGCACCGGCAATGGCGACCCGCATCAGTGACCCTCCTCCTTCGGTCCCTGCGCGAACGCGGCCTCGACGGCCGTCAGGTCGGCCCGGCGCAGCATCACGTGCACCAGGTCGCCCTCCTGCACCACCATCTGCGGCGAGGGGAGCACTCCCTCGCCGAGCCGGGTGACGAAGGCCACCCGGGCGCCGGAGGCTTCCTCCAGCTTGCCGATCCGGTGGCCGATCCAGCGCGGGTCGTACGCGACCTCGGCGAGCTGCACGCCGCCGCTCGGGTCCTGCCACAGCGGCTCGGCGCCGCTCGGCAGCAGTCGGCGCAGCATCTGGTCGGCGGTCCAGCGGACCGTCGCCACGGTGGGGATGCCCAGGCGCTGGTACACCTCGGCGCGGCGGGGGTCGTAGATCCGGGCGGCGACGTTCTCGACGCCGAAGTTCTCCCGGGCCACCCGCGCGGCGATGATGTTGGAGTTGTCACCGCTGGAGACCGCGGCGAAGGCGCCGGCCTCCTCGATGCCCGCCTCGCGCAGGGTGTCCTGGTCGAAGCCGACCCCGGTCACCCGGCGGCCGTTGAAACCGGCGCCCAGCCGACGGAAAGCGGTCGGGTCCTGGTCGACCACGGCCACCGAGTGGCCCTGTTTCTCCAGGGCTCTGGCGAGGGCGGAGCCCACGCGGCCGCAGCCCATGATCACGATGTGCACCGGCGCTTACCTCACCCGTCCCGAAGGGGCCTTGACCTGCGCAAACACCGTTCAGCTCCGTTTCCCGCCCGGTCGTCCGGGACGAGGTTCATCGTGGGGGCGCCGACCCGGCAACGCTCGACAACCAGAGTGTTGCCCGCCGACTCGTATCCGACACGCTAGCCGGTCCACCGAACACAGTCGCGACGAAGGGGGGGACAAACGGCGGAGCGTTGACCGGGGAGCCCCTACGATTCCTTAACGTGCCTATGCCGACTGACCTTCCGAAACGCATCCTGATCGGGCGCGCCCTGCGCAGCGACAAGCTGGGCGAGACACTTCTGCCCAAGCGGATCGCGCTGCCCGTGTTCGCCTCGGACGCGCTCTCCTCGGTCGCGTACGCCCCCGAGGAGATCCTGCTCACCCTCTCCATCGCGGGCGCCTCGGCGATCCACTTCTCCTGGCAGATCGGCGTCGTGGTGGCGATCGTGATGCTCGCCGTGGTCGCCTCGTACCGGCAGAACGTCCACGCCTACCCCAGCGGCGGCGGTGACTACGAGGTCGCGACCGTCAACCACGGGCCGGCCGCCGGTCTGGTGGTCGCCAGCGCGCTGATGGTCGACTACGTGCTCACCGTGGCCGTGTCGACCACCTCGGGCGTCGCCAACGTCGTCTCCGCGGTGCCCGCGCTGCGCGGCCACGAACCGGTCCTGTCGGTGGTCGTGGTCGTGGTGCTGATGGGCATGAACCTGCGCGGTGTGCGCGAATCCGGCAGCGCCTTCGCCGTCCCCACGTACGCCTTCATGATCGGCGTGATCGGGATGGTCGGCTACGGGGTGTTCCGGCACTTCGCGCTGGGCCAGGACATGCCCGCCGAGAGCTCCGGGTTCCACCTCGCCTCCACCCCCGGCAACGACTCGCTCGCGGGCTTCGCGATGGTGTTCCTGCTGCTGAAGGCCTTCTCCTCCGGCTGTGCCGCGCTGACCGGTGTGGAGGCGATCTCCAACGGCGTGCCGGCCTTCCGCAAGCCGAAGAGCAAGAACGCCGCCACCACGCTGCTGATGATGGCGTCCATCGCCGTCGTGATGTTCATGGGCATCATCTGGCTGGCCCGGCTGACCGGTGTCCAGATGGCCGAGAACCCGACCGAGCAACTCGTCGGCGCCTCGCCGGGCTACCACCAGAAGACCGCGCTGGCGCAGATCAGCGAGGCCGTGTTCAACAACTTCACGCCCGGCTTCTACTTCGTCGCCGCCGTGACCGGCCTGATCCTGGTGCTCGCCGCCAACACCGCCTTCAACGGCTTCCCGGTGCTCGGCTCGATCCTCGCCCAGGACCGCTACCTGCCGCGCCAGCTGCACACCCGCGGCGACCGGCTGGCCTTCTCCAACGGCATCATCCTGCTGGCGATCGCCGCGGTCCTGCTGATCCTGGCCTTCGACGCCGACCCCAACCGGCTGATCCAGCTCTACATCGTCGGCGTCTTCGTCGCCTTCAACATGAGCCAGTCCGGCATGATCCGGCACTGGACCCGGCTGCTGCGCACCGAGACCGACCCTGCCAAGCGCCGCCACATGCAGCGCAGCCGGGCGATCAACGCCTTCGGCCTGGTGATGACCATGGCGGTGCTGATCGTCGTCCTGGTCACCAAGATCAGCCACGCCTGGATCGCGATCGCCGCGATGGCCGTGCTGTTCGTGATGATGAAGGGCATCCGGCGCCACTACGACCGGGTCTCAGACGAGCTCATCGCCGCCGAGGAGCCGGACGACGTGGTGCTGCCCACACGGGTGCACGCCATCGTGCTGGTCTCCAAGCTGCACAAGCCGGCGCTGCGCGCCCTGGCGTACGCCCGGCTGGCCCGGGCCCACACGCTGGAGGCCGTCACGGTCAACGTCGACCCGGCGGACACCGCGGCACTGCGGCGCGAGTGGGACGAGCGCGGCATCGAGGTGCCGCTCAAGGTGCTGGACTCGCCGTACCGCGAGATCACCGGCCCGGTCCTGGACTACGTGAAGAACCTGCGGCGCAGCAGCCCGCGGGAGGTGGTCTCGGTCTACATCCCGGAGTACGTGGTCGGCCACTGGTACGAGCACCTGCTGCACAACCAGAGCGCGCTTCGGCTCAAGGGACGGCTGCTGTTCAAGCCCGGGGTGATGGTCACCTCGGTGCCGTGGCAGCTGGAGTCCTCGGAGCGGCGCAAGCCGCAGAAGGCCTGGTCGGCGCCGGGCGCCGTCCGACGTGGCGAGCCTCGGGCGCCGAAGGCCGTAAAGTCGAAGGATTCCGTCTCCACCGGTGCGAACGCCGGTGACACCCCCGACCGCAGCAAGGACTCCTCCCAGTGACCCGCAACACTCCGCCCCGCTCCTCGGGCTCCTCCGGCGCCTCCGGCAAGGGCGCCCGCCGGGGCGGCTCCCAGCCCGGTCAGGTCTCCCGGCCGCGCTGGGGCCGGCCGGCCCGTCCGGAGGCCACCGACCGCGACGGCCTCACCGCGCGCACCGCGCCGATCGTCCCGGGGGAGCCGGCGGACCGCGGGCCCGCCGGGCCGGGGGCCGGGAAGGGCACGCCGAAGGGCTCCGCGGACAAGAGCGCTGCGGGCAAGGGCGCTTCGAGGGGCGCCGGTGCCAAGGGCTCCGCGGGCAAGGGCGCTTCGAAGGGTGCTTCGAGGGGCGCCGGTCAGGGCGAGCCGAAGGGTGCCGCCGCGGCGGGCGGGAAGGCACCGCGCAAGCAGGCGGTGCGGCCGCCCAAGGCACTGCGCACCGCCGCCGCGCGGCCCTCGCGGCCCGAGACGCCGTCCGGGGAGCCGCTGGCCGGGCAGCGCTACGAGGTCGAGGTCGGCCCGGTCGCGCACGGCGGCGGGCACTGCGTGGCCCGGCACGAGGGGCGGGTGCTGTTCGTGCGGCACGCGCTGCCCGGTGAGAAGGTCGTCGCGCTGGTGACCGACGGGACCACCACCTCGCGGTTCCTGCGGGCCGACGCCGTGGAGGTGCTGGAGCCCTCCAAGGACCGGATCGAGGCGCCCTGCCCCTTCTCCGGCCCGGGCAAGTGCGGCGGCTGCGACTGGCAGCACGTCACCCCGGGCGGGCAGCGCAAGCTCAAGGCGGCGGTGCTGACCGAGCAGCTGGCCAAGCTGGCCGGGCTCACCCCGGCCGAGGCCGGCTGGGACGGCAGCGTCGAGCCGGTCGGCGGCAAGCTGCCGGCCGGGCAGGTGCCGGCCTGGCGCACCCGGGTGCAGTACGCGGTGGACGCGGAGACCGGGAAGGTCGGTCTGCGCAAGCACCGCTCGCACGACGTGCAGCCGGTGGACCGCTGCCTGATCGCCTCCGAGGGCGTCACCGAGCTGGGCATCGAGTCCCGTGACTGGCCCGGGGTGGCGAGCGTCGAGGCGATCGCCGCGAGCGGCTCCTCGGACCGCCAGGTGGTGCTCACCCCGCGTCCGGGCGCCCAGCTGCCGCTGGTCGAGCTGGACAAGCCGGTGTCGATCGCCCGGGTCGGCGAGCAGGGCGAGCTGCACAAGGTGCACGGCCGGAGCTTCGTGCGCGAGCGGGCCGCCGGACGGACCTGGCGGGTCAGCAACGGCGGCTTCTGGCAGATCCACCCGGAGGCGCCGGACACCCTGGTCGACGCCGTCCTGGACGGCCTGGACCCGCAGTGGGGCGAGAACGCGCTCGACCTGTACTGCGGTGTCGGCCTGTTCGCCGGCGCGCTGGCCGACCGGGTCGGCGAGGACGGCGCGGTGCTCGGCATCGAGTCCGCCAAGCAGGCCGTCGTCGACGCCCGGCACAACCTGGCCGCGCTGGAGAACGTGCGGATCGAGTGCGACCGGGTCGAGACGCTGCTGCCGCGCACCGGCATCACCGCCACCGACCTGATCGTGCTGGACCCGCCGCGCGCGGGCGCCGGCCGCGAGACCGTCGCCCACCTGGTCGGCCTGGAGGCGCGCCGGATCGCGTACGTGGCCTGCGACCCGGCGGCGCTCGCCCGGGACCTGAAGTTCTTCCGCGAGGGCGGCTACCGGCCGGTCTCGCTGCGGGCCTTCGACCTGTTCCCGATGACCCACCACTTCGAGTGCGTGGCGATCCTGGAGCCGGCCGGGGAGTGATCCCGGGCGCCGGAGGTCACGGCAGGAGGCGGTCACCCGTTCGGGGTGGCCGCCTCCGCGGCGTTCGGGGAGCCGCCCGGTTCCGGGGAGCTACTCGTTGTGCTCCTCCTCGTCGACGCTGTGCGGGAGGTCGATGCCGTGCTGGGCGGCGAGCCGCAGGAGCGAGGCGACCCGGCCCTCGTACGCCTGGACGCCGTCGGCGTCCCCTTCGGCCCGGGCCGCCGCGAGATCTCGGCGGGCCTGGGTGAGCTGCTCGCGCAGCTCCTGGTCGAACATGGCTGTCATCGGTAGGCCTCCGCACCGGTCGGTGCCCGCTCGGGGAACGCAAGGGGTCTTCAGCGTCGCGGACGGTGCGGCGGTCTTCAAGTCCCGCACCTCCCGGTGGGTCCGCGCGGGCCGGGGTGGGGCCGGGCGGGGCGGCGCCGGGTGCGTCGGGGCGGCCGCGGGGGCGGCCCGGACCGGGGCGGAAGGTCAGGTGTCGGCAATGCCTCGGCAAAAGATGGTGCGCGGAGTGCCACCCGGCCCGGGGGAGGGCTTGACGGGGCAATTCGCCAGGGCGAAGGTAAGCCGCTGACATGTGATGTGTGCTGTTGCACCGCAGGTGGCGGCAGCCCGCCCCACGCCGTCGGCCGGGGCCGGCCGGGTGCGCGAGGGGGAGCGTCATGGAGCTGGAACTGCGGCACCTCCGCGTGCTGTGCGCCATCGCCGACACCGGGAGCGTCGGCCGGGCCGCCGTCCTGCTCGGCGCCTCGCAGCCGGCGACCAGTACCCAGCTGCGCCGGATCGAACGCCACCTGGGCGCCCCGCTGTTCGAACGCACCGCCGCCGGTGTCGCGCCGACCTGCTTCGGGGCGGAGGTGGTGGCCGCCGCCCGGGAGCTGCTCACCCGTGCCGACCGCCTGGGCCGCGGCCCGGGGCCCCAGGCCGGTCCCGTCCCGCGCGAGCTTCGGCTGGCGGCGACCGGCTCGCCGCTGCTGCCCGGACTGGTCGTCAGGGCCCGGCACCAGCGGCCCGGTCAGCGCTTCGCCCTGACGCCGGTCCGTCGCTCCCGCGACGTCGTCGAGCTGTTGGAGCGGGGTGAGGCGGACGCCGCCGTGGCGGTGGACCACCCCGGCCGGGAGCTGCGCCATTCCCCGGCCGTCGCGCACCGCGGCATCGTCACCGAGCCCCTCTTCGTCGCGCTGCCGGCCGGCCACCGGTTGCGGCACCGCGCCGAGGTGGCCCTGGCGGACCTCGCGGAGGAGGAGTGGTTCCTGACCCCCGACGACGGGGCCGGCTGGCGCGGGGTGTTCCACGGGGCCTGCGCCGCGGCCGGGTTCACCCCGGTGGCCGTCCACGAGCTCCCCGGCGGCCGGCTGGAGCTCCAGGAGCTGATCGCCGCCGGGCTCGGCGTCTCCGTCGTCCACGCCACCACCAGGCCGCTCGCCGACGTGGTGGTCAAGCCGCTCGCGGGCACGCCGATCTGGGTCCGGCAGTTGCTGCTCTGGCGGCCGGCCGGGGTGGGCGGCGAGGTGGTGGAGACGCTGCTGGGGGCGGCCGCCGCGGCGTACCGGGACCTGGTCGCGGCGGCGCCGGGCTTCCAGGCGTGGGCCGCGCGGACCTACCGGCCGTAGCGGGCCCGTGTTATGGCCGGGCCCGGGCATGTCATATGACCTGTGACATTGTTCTGACCCTCCGTCGCTGGCAGGATCATGACGCGTTCCCCCGACGTCTCGGCAGTCCTCCCAGCGCCTCCCCCACAGGAGAAGGACCCACCAGTGCGCCCACGGATATCCCTCCCCACCCTGCTGGCCGGCCTCGTCGCCGGCTGTTGCGCCGGCGCCACGCTGCTGCCGGCCACCGCATCCGCCCTCCCGGCCGGTTCCGCCGCCTCCGCCCAGGCCGCCCGGCCCGCGGGCGGCGCCCCGACGGCCGACCCGGGCGCCGCCGTGCCGAAGCCGCTCGGCGCCTTCCTCACGGTCGACCCGGCCGCCCAGACCCGGGCGGCCGAGGACCTCGCCCCCGTCGCCGCGCCGCTGCCCCCGGCCCTGCTCGGCCAGCTCGTGATGGGCCAGCCGGCCGGCACCGCCGTGCAGACCGCGCCGCGTCCGTCCGCTCCGCGCCCGGCCGAGCCGAAGGCCGTCGCGCCGGCCGCGCCGCCCCTCGCCGCCCGGGGCGCCGCCGGTGCGACCGCCACCGCGCAGAGCTGCACCCCGGCCGACTTCGGCAGCCGCAGCGGAGCCGACCTGGTCTCCTTCGTCGAGGGCTCGACCACCGCCTGCGTCAACACGCTGTTCAACGTCACCGGCACCGACGCGGGCAACATCTTCAAGGAATCGAAGATGCTCGCCGTCGCCGACGCGTTCCGGTCGATGGCGGGCGGCTACGCCGGCGACAACTCGACCGCCATCCTCCAGCTCGTGCTCTTCCAGCGGGCCGGCTGGTACGTGCAGTCGAACAACGCGGACGCGGTCGGCCCGTACGGCGCGGCCCTGACCGGCGCCTCCAAGGCCGCCCTCGACGCGTTCTTCGCCAGCCCGCACCGCACCGACGTCAACGACAACAACGGCGCCGTGCTCAACGAGGTGCTGGTGCTCACCGACAGCGCCAACCTCCAGGGCAGCTACCTGGGCGTCTACAAGCAGGTGCTGACGGCGTACGACAACTCGTACAACGCCTACCCGAAGATGCTCAAGGCGGTCAACGCGGTGCTGTCCGCGCCGCTCTGGCGGGGCAACTGGAACCCCGACTTCGTCAGCGCGGTCAGCGCCGACCCGAGCATCGGCGCCACCCTGGGCGACTTCGCGCTCAACCACAAGGACCTGCTCGGCACGGCCAACGCCTACCTCGACGTCAACGCGGGCAACGACCTCGGCCGGATGGCGGGCGACGGCCCGGCGGTCGAGGCCGCGGTCAAGGACAAGGTCAAGGCGGTCCTCGACGGCGTGGCGGTCACCGGCGCCACCGGCCCGCTGTACGTCCACACCGCCTACCAGGCCAACAGCTTCGACCACGGCCAGTGCTCGTACTACGGCATCTGCGACCTGCCGGCGAAGCTGACCGCCGCGGTGCTGCCGAACCAACTGGTCTGCGACAACCGCACCATCCAGACCGAGGCGCTGTCGCCCGCCGACCTGTCGGCCGTCTGCGCCAGCCTGCGCGGCGAGGACGCCTTCTTCCACAAGCTGGTGAAGGACAACGGCCCGATCCCCGGCCAGTACGACAAGGAGCTCACCCTCGCGGTCTTCGCCAACCAGGCGGACTACCTCACCTACTCCTGGGCGATCTTCAACAACTCCACCGACAACGGCGGACAGACCGTCATGGACCCGACCGACCCGAACAACCGGGCCGTGTGCGTGATGTACCAGAAGTCCTGGAACGACGGCTTCACCGCCAACGTGTGGAACCTCAACCACGAGTACACGCACTACCTGGACAACATCTACGACCTCAAGGGCAACTTCTCCACCGAGATCTCCGTCCCGGACATCTGGTGGATCGAGGGCGTCGCCGAGTACGAGTCCTACGCGTACCGCGGCACCACCGACACCCAGGCGATGGCCGAGGCCGCCAAGCACACGTACAAGCTGAGCACCGTCTTCCAGAACACGTACGGCAACTCGGACACCGTGCGCACCTACCCGTGGGGCTACCTGGCCGTCCGGTACATGTTCGAGAAGCACCCGGCCGACATCGACGCCATGCTCGCGCACTTCCGCACCGGCGACTACCAGGGCGGCTACGCGGTCTACAACGGCATCGGCACCGGCTACGACGCCGACTTCGACGCCTGGCTCGACACCTGCGCCGGCGGCGCCTGCTACGCGGCCGGCCCGACCGCGCTGTTCGGCCAGTCCGTCTCCGGCGCCACCGTGACGCTGACCGACAAGTCCGTGCAGACCGGCCCCGGCCGGATCACCGCCTGGCACTGGACCTTCGGCGACGGCAGCTCGTCCGACCAGCAGAACCCGACCCACACCTACGCGGCCGCCGGCACCTACACCGTCGCGCTGACCGTCACCGACGACACCGGCAGGACCGCCAGCACGCCGGCCTCCGCCACCGTGACCACGGGCGGGGGCGGCGGCCCCACCACCCCGCCGGCCTGCACCGACCCGCGCGCCGACGCGCTCGGCAAGAACTGCTCGCGGGCCGGCCTGTCGGCCACCGCCGGCAACCTGGACTACCTGTACGTCTACCTGCCGGCCGGTACCAGCACCCTGAAGATCACCACCTCCGGGGGCACCGGCACCGCCTACCTGTACTACAACGACGCCACCTGGGCCTCGCCGAGCGCCTACACGGCCTCGTCCACCGGGGCGGGCACCACCCAGAGCATCACGGTGACCAACCCGACCGCCGGGTACCGGTACGTGAGCCTCTACGCGAAGAGCGACTTCAGCGGGGTGACCGTCAGCACCCAGTTCTGATCCGCCCCCTTTCCGGGCGAGGGCCGGGTCCGTGGCAGCAGCCGCGGGCCCGGCCGGTCGTCGTTCCGGTGACGGCGAGGTTGCGCGGGGGCGTGCGGCAGGTGTGCGGGCGGTGTGCGTGCGCCCTTGTTGTGCTAGCACTTGAGCGCTAGCTTGAACGACATGGGTAAGAAGCAGCTGAACGTGCGGGTCGACGCCACGACCGCCGAGATGGCCCGGGAACGGGCGGAGCAGCAGGGGATCTCCATGAACCAGTACATCGAGCGCCTGGTCCAACAGGACATGGGCGAGTCCGGACGGGCCTTCGTGGACGCGGCCGCGCAGTTCATGAAGGAGTACGAGTCGGCGTTCCTCGCCGAGTTCGGGGAGCCGGCCGACCTCCAGGACGTGCGCCGTTGAAGCTGGAGGTCGACCTCTCGTGGTTGCTCATGACCGCCGAGCAGTACACGCCCGGTGACCCGCAGGTCACCGACTACGGCTCGCTGCTCGCGGCCGTCACCCGCCACCAGGCCGAGATATTCGACATCTCGGTCTACCCCGAACCGCACGACCGCGCCGCCGCCCTGATGCACCAGCTGATCCGGGTGCCCGCGCTGGAGAAGACCAACGAACTCTTCGCGACCGCCGTCGCCTACGCCTACCTGGTCGCCAGCGGCTGCACCGTCGCCACCACCGCCCGCGAGGTGCGCAGCCTCTCCCGGGCCATCCGCGAGGGGCGGCTCGGGGTGTCGGGCGTCGCCGAGCGGCTGGCGGCCTGGGTGGTGGACGAGGCGGAGGGGGAAGGCGTCACCGGGTCGGACGAGGAGGACGAGGACGACGACTGAACGGCGCCGTCCCCGCCGGGGGCGCCCGGCCGCTGTGCGGCGGGGCGCTGCTACCGGACCGGCCCCTCCTGCGGGACCGGCTCCGCCTGCGGGACCGGCTCCGCCTGTGGGGCGGGCTGCTACTGGGCGGTGGGCTCCTGCCGCGGGGCGGGCTCCGCGATCAGGGCCGTCGCGAAGGGGCGGAAGCCGGCCCGGCGGTAGATCCGGGCGACGTCCTCGTCGGCGGCGGAGAGGAACACCGTCCGGACCCCGTGCGCCCGGGCGTGTGCGACCAGGGCCGCGGTGACCGCCAGCCCCAGCCCGCGCCGGCGCGCGGACGGGAGCGTGCCCACTCCGACGACCTCGGTGACCGGGCCCACCGGATTGTGCTGGCCCGCGCAAAGGACCGTACCGTCCTCGACGGCCGCGGCCAGCACCGTGGTGCCGGAGGCGATCCGCCCGGCGATCCGCTCCGCCGTGCCGTCGGCCGTGAACTTCGCCGCGGTCCGGGCGAGTTCGGCCGCACCGGCCGGGCCGACGGCGGTGCCCGGATCCGCGAAGGCCAGATCCGGGGCGGCGATCGCGGCCGCGAGCTCCGGCGCGTCCGCTGCCAGCACCCGGACCTCCACCGGCTCCGACAGCCCGGGCTCCGGGGCCGCCTCGTCCTGCGGGTCCAGCACCAGCAGCGGGTGCTCGTGCACCGTCAGGCCGGCCGCCTCGACGGCCGCGCGCAGCTCCGGGTTCTGCTCGGCGACCCACTCGAAGGCCTCCGGCGCGCCCAGCTCCCGCTGCCGCTCCAGCACCCGGCGGACGTCCTCGGCGGTGACGGCCGGGCCGGTGTGGCCGAGGGTCGGACGGGCGTAGTACGGCCAGCCGGCGCCCTCCCGGACGAACAGGGTCAGCGGTCCGAAGTCCTCGGTGCGGGCGGCGCCGCGCGGCACGGCGTCGTAGTAGCGCTCGATCTCGTCGAGCAGGGGGCGGTCGGGATCATGATCGGCAGAGGTCACGGCGTGCATCCAAGCAGGCGCGGGAGTGCGGTGCCACCGGATTTGGCGCTCGGCGTCGTCGCTCAGGGGGCGATTGTTGCCGAACGCTTACCCGCTCGCAGCGATCTTGTGCGGGCACAGCGTGCATGCTGAAGCCTTTACAGCTCTGCCGAGGGGGACGGCGGACGTCTGCACTAGGCGAGGCAAGGGGGAAGACAGGCCGATGAGGCTCTGCTTTCTGGTGGAGGAACACTACCGGCACGACGGCATGCCGCTCGACGTGGCGCGCCAACTCACGGCGTGGGGGCACCGGGTGGACGTGCTGCGCCCCGGGGACTCGCTGCTGGCGATCTCCGAGGAGGTCCGGGCCGGCAGTCACGACGCCTGGGTGCTCAAGACCGTGTCCGGAGGGCCGGGGCTGACCCTGCTGGAGTCGGCCGCCGCCGTCGGCCTCACCACGGTGAACGACGTGCGCTCGATCCGCGGGGTCCGGGACAAGGCGCTCGCGGCGGTCATCGGCCGCACCCGGGGCCTGCCCGTCCCGGTGACGTACGCGGCCGCGCGCTGGGAGCGGCTGGCGGAGATCCCGGCCGCCGAGTACCCGCTGGTGGTCAAGCCCGCCGACGGCAGCTCCGGGCGCGCCGTCCGGCTGGTGCGCAGCCCCGACCGGCTGCTGGAGATCGGGCCGGAGCTGGCCGGGGAGGGGCTGCTGATCGCGCAGCCGTACGTGCCCAACTCCGGGACCGACCTCAAGGTGTACTGCGTCGACGGCGAGTTCTTCGCGACGGAACGTTCCTCCCCGCTGCACCCCGGGCAGGGCGTGCGGGAACGGCAGGTGCCGCTGCCGGGGAGCGTCGCGCGGATCGTGGCCCAGGTCGGCGAGGTGTTCGGGCTGGACCTGTACGGGGTCGACGTGCTGCTGGGGCCGGACGGACCGGTGGTGGTGGACGTCAACGACTTCCCGAGCTTCCGGCAGGTACCGGACGCGGTGGCCCGGGTCGCCCGGGCGGTGCTGCGGCTCGCGCGCAGCGGCACGGCCGTGTCGGTGCCCGGCGGGCCCGCCGGGCTGGTGCCCGCGGGCGGCGACGCGTACGGCCCGTACGACCTGTACGACCCGTACGGGCAATTCGCTCTCGGTGAGGGGGAGTTGCGGTGAAGGTCGGGCTGATCACCGGCGACCCCGGGCACCCCGTGCTGGCGGCGGTCGCCGCACTGCTGGTGCGCGGCGGGCACGAGGTGGCGGCCGTTCCGCCCGCGGGGCCCGTGACCGGGCTCGCGGACGTCTACCTGCTCAAGGCCAGAACGCCGCAGGCGCTCGCGCTGGCAAGGGAGCTGGAACGGCGGGGCGCGCCGGTGGTCAACTCGGCGGCGGCCACCGAGCTGTGCCAGGACCGGGTGCGGATGGCGGACCTCGCCCGCGCCGCCGGGCTGCCCTTCGCGGCCACCGAGGCGGCCGGACGGCTGGGTCAACTCGCCGATCCGTCCTACCCGTTCGTGGTCAAGAGCCGGCACAGCAGGCGGCACGACCTGGTCGCCCGGGTGGACGGGCCGGAGCGGTTGCGCGAACTCGCCGAGCGCTGGCCCGAGGAAGCGGTCGTCACGCAGCCGTTCGTTCCGGGGACCGGCTGGGACCAGAAGCTCTGGGTGGTCGGCGGGCAGGTGTTCGCGGCCCGCCGGCAGTCCGAACTCGCCACCGGCACGGGGAAGTCGGGGCGGGCGGAGGACTGGGAGCCGTCCGCCGGGCGGGCCGCGCTCGCGCTGCGGGTGGGCGAGGTGTTCGGGCTCGACGTGTACGGGGTCGACCTGCTCGACGGGCCGGCCGAGCCGGTCATCGTGGACGTCAACGCCTTCCCCGGGGTCCGCGGCCGGGCCGGCGCCCCGGAGGCGCTGGCGGCGCTGGCGCTGCGGGTCGGGGCGGAGCGGGGGTCGGTGCTCGCGGGGATCGGGAGCGGACCCGGGAGGGGCGCGGGGTAGCGCCGTCCGGTCCGTCGGCGCGGCCGAGAGGCGGGGGCGGAGACGGGGGCGGGGCGGTGGCGACGGCGACGGCGGGGCCAGGAGGCGAGGCCGGCGTGGCCGGGCGGCCCGGGGCGTCCGGCCCGCCGAGGTCGTTAGGCTGGCTGGCGCCCCGACCGGCCGGGGCGTACGGCGAGAGAAGACGGAACCTTGCTCCAGGACATCGAGCGCTACCTGGCCTGCCCGCACTGCGCGCAGGCCCTCACCCGGCACGACCGCAGCCTGCGCTGCCCGGCCGGGCACAGCTTCGACCTCGCCAAGCAGGGCTACGTCAGCCTCCTCGCCGGCGACGCCCACACCGGCACCGGGGACACCGCCGAGATGGTCGCGGCCCGCGCGGACTTCCTCGCCGCCGGGCACTACCGGCCGATCGCCGAGGCGCTGGCGGAGGCCGCCTCCGGCGTCGCCGGCGGGCCCGACGGCCTGGTCGCCGACCTCGGCGCCGGCACCGGCCACTACCTGGCGCACGTCCTGGACGCCCTGCCCGGCACCGTCGGCGCGGCCCTGGACATCTCCAAGTTCGCGCTGCGCCGTGCCGCCAAGGCGCACCCCCGGATCGGCGCCGTGGTGTGCGACGCCTGGCGTCCGCTTCCGCTGCGGGACGCCTCGACCGAGCTGATGCTCAACGTCTTCGCCCCGCGCAACGGGCCGGAGATCCGCCGGGTGCTGCGCCCCGGCGGCACCCTGCTGCTGGTCTCGCCGACCTCCCGCCATCTGCGGGAACTCGTCGACGCGCTGGGGCTGTTGTCCGTGGACGAGGAGAAGCAGCGGCGGATCGACGAGAAGCTCGGGCCGTACCTGGAGCCCGCCGGGCGGCGGGAGGTCGAGTTCACCCTGCGGCTCGGTCCGCAGGACGTGCGCACCGTGGTGGGCATGGGGCCGAGTGCCTGGCACACCGACCCGGAGCGGCTCGGCGCCGCGCTCGCGGAGCTGCCGGAACCGGTCGGGGTGACGGCCTCGGTGACGGTGGCCGCGTACCGGCGCTGAGCGCGCCCCGCCGTCCATGCTTTCGCCGTCCATGCTTTCGCCGTCCGCGTTTTCGCCGTTCGTGCTTCGCCGTCCGCGCCGGTGCGGGCCGGGTACCGGCGCCGGGTGCGGGGCCGTCCGCGGACCGGCCCCCAGCGCCACGTTGGGATGAATCTGCCGCGCAGGCACGTTTCTGCCGGTCGACCTGCGGCTAACGTCCGACGGGTGAACCGCGACGCCACCAGGCCCGCAGGGCCGTCCCCGCTCCGACCGGGCGCCCCGCCCGACCGGCCGCCCGTGCCGCGCCCCACCCTCGAGGAGCTCCGGCTCACCTCGTTCAAGTCCTACCGGCGCGCGGTGCTGCCGCTCGCGCCCCTCACCGTGCTGCACGGGCCCGCCGGGGTCGGCAAGTCCAACGCCCTCGACGCGCTGGCCGTGCTGTCCCGGCTCGCCCTCGGTGAGGAGATCGCCGACTCGCTGGACGGGCTGCCCGGGCGCACCGGCCAGCTCGCCGGGCCCGTCCGCGGCGGTCTGGACGGGTGCGTCCCGCACGGCCGGGACGCGATCATCCTCGGCTGCACCGTCCGCTCGCCGCACGGCCTGATCAGGCTCGACGTGGTGATCCGCACCGACGGCCCGGTCCGGATCGCCCGGGAGTCGCTCACCCTCGACGGCCGCACCCTGATGGACACCGGCGAGCAGGACGTCCGCAACCGGCGGGTCAACGTCTGCTGGCACAACGACACCCGCCAGGGTGACATCAGGGCGCCGTTCCCCAGCGGCACGATGATCACCGCGCAGCTGCCGCTGCGGGTCGCGGGCTCGTCGGCCGGCGAGTGCCTCGTCCTCGCCGCCACCGAGGACCTGCTCACCGCGCTGCGCGAGGTCTTCCCGCTGAACCCCGTCCCCGCGCTGATGCGCGGCTGGGCCCGGGCCGACCCGCAGGCCCGGCTGCGCAGCAACGCCGCCAACATCTCCGCCGTCGTCGCCCGGCTGAGCAACGAGTGCCAGCGCCGGTACGGGCAACTGCTGCGGGCCGTGCAGGCCGCCGCACCGCACCCGCTGCTGGGGCTCGCCCTCGCCGAGCGCGAGAGCGCGGGCGTGCGGCGGGTCCTCGCCGTGTTCGACGAGGGCGTCCTCGGGCGCACCGGGGCCGACCAGGCCTCCGACGGCATGCTGCGCCACCTCGCCTTCGCCGCGGTGCTGCTGACCGGGGCCGGTGTGCTCGACCTCGACGTGGCCGCCGAGGTGCCGTGGGCGCACCGGCAGCTCACCGTGCTGGCCGAGGACCTGGGGGCGGGGCTCTCGGCCGAGCAGACCGTCATGCTGCTGCGGCTGGCCCGGGACATGGCTGAGCGCAGCCAGCTGCGGGTGGTCGCGGCCCTGCAGGAGCCGGCGGCGGGGCGGGAGGTGCTGGGCGGCAGTGCCGGGGGAGGGGTGGTGCTGGTCGAGTGCCGGCGGGATCCGGACTCGGGGTTCACGGTGCTGCGGCCGGAGACGGCGCGGGTGCCGGTCCAGGGCGGGCGCGGGGCGGCGGCCGGGGGTGCGGCCGGTTCGGCCCGGGAGGTGCCGGAAGTGGGCGCGGCGGCGGGCGGGGAGCGGTCGGCGGACGAGGTGGCCGCGGGGGCGGCGGAGGGGTCGGCGGCGCTGTCGGCAGAGCGGGAGGGGGCGGCCGGATCCCCGGGGGGCGGAGGGGAGGCTCGGACCGGCGGTGGGGCGGCGGCCCGGGATGCGGTAGACCTGGAGGGGTGAGCGAACGAGTGACGGGGCCGGCGGAGCCCACCGTGGCGGCCCTGCGGCAGCGGTTGGTGGACTTCGCGGCGGCCCGGCGGTGGGAGCCCTTCCACACCCCGAAGAACCTGGCGGCGGCGCTGAGCGTGGAGGCGGGGGAGCTGCTGGAGATCTTCCAGTGGCTGACGCCCGAGCAGGCGGCCGCGGTGATGTCCGACCCCGAACGGGCGCACCGGGTGCACGACGAGGTCGCGGACGTGCTGGCGTACCTGCTGCAGTTCTGCACGGTGGTCGGGGTGGACCCGTTGGAGGCCCTGGCGGCCAAGATCGAGCGGAACGAGCTCCGCTTCCCGGTGCCGGTGGACGGGCCCGGTGCCGGCGACGATACGACCGGCGTCAACTCGGACGTGGACGACCAACCCTTGTGAGGGACGAAAGTTATCCACAGCCCCGACTTTTCCACAGCCTTTGAGAACGTGGGTGCGCGCTCGCGCTCTTCCTCGCACGCTGTCGCCGTGACCAGCCGTCACCACTCGGACCGCCCCTCCCGGCGGCCCGGGGGAGCGGCGACAGCGAGCGGGAGGAGCGGTGGCCATGGAGGCGCTGCGACTGATCAAGACGGCCCGGCACGCCCTGGCCGAGGCCAGGCACGTACCGGACGTGCTGGCCGAGGCGCGGCAGGCCGCGCTGCTCACCGAGGCGGTGGGCGCCAGGCTGGCGGAGTCGGAGGACGAGGAGCTCACCGGGCTGGGGCAGCAGCTGTCCGAGGCAGGGGCACACGCGGCGGTCTGCCTGGACCGCTCCGTCGTCCGGGCCGCCCTGGTGAGCGGCGGCCGGGCCGCGCGGCTCACCGACCTGGGGGACGTTGCACCGGCCCTGGGCGCGCTGGACGGGCTGCTCCAGGAGGTCGGCGAGACGTTGGTGGTGCTGGCCTGCGGGGCGGACACCGAGAGCCTCTACTGGACGTGCGTCGACGGCGTGGACGCGGTGTCGGAGTGCAAGGACCTGACCGTACGGCTGCGTGAGGCGGCGGTCAGGGCCGGGGAGACCGAGCCCGCGGCGCTCGGTGGGGCGGAGCGGGCGCCGGCGGCCGACGGGGCGCCGTTACTGGTGGTCCGGCTCGGTCCGCCGGGCGACGTCGGTCCGCCGGGCGGTGTCGGCAGTGCGGCGGGCGCCGACGGTGCGCCTCCGGGAGGCGGCGCGCCTCCGGGCGGCGTGCCCTCCGGCGGCTGCCCGCCGGACCTCGGCGGCCCGCCCGGTGCGGGCGGGCCGGCCGAGGAGGAACGGGCGGCGGGTTACCGCGTGCCCGGCGCGTCCGAGGCCTCGGAGGTGTCCGTGCCGGTCGGATAGGCGGTGGAGCCGGTGCCCCCGGGGACGGATCCCTGGAGTTCGGCGAGGTCCGCGGTGACGGAGGCGAGCAGTTCCTGCATCTGCTCCAGCAGGCTCTTGGGAGTGGCGGGTCCGGCCGAGGTGCCGTCGGCCGAGCCCGTCGGGCTGCTCGGGAACTGCGGCGTGGCAGATGGTTCGGACATGACGGGACCTCTTCGGATCGGTGGCGCGGCGTGAAGCGGCCGACGGTGGCTCGGCCGCACGGCGGGAGGTGGCAGTTGCCCGCCACCGGGGCACCCACCCCCGCCGTAGCACCCAACGAACCGCTCCGGAGGCCGTCACCCGAGCACCACCCGATGCGGTCCAACTCCGCTGTGCGGTAAGCCTCCCGGGTGAGCCGGGGTTGCCGTCGTGACGCCGTCTCGGCTAGGCGCGGGCGGAGCGTGATCGGTGAGCCGGAACCGGGCGCGGTCGAGCGCGCCCGGAGAGGAGAAGGAGGACGAACAGGGGGAGAACCCACCCCTTGCCACTCTCAACGTATAGCGCATGGGGGGTCTTGCGGCAAGGCCCCCGTGGTGGCGCACAATCGCAGGCCTCAGATCGGAGCTGATGCCATGAACAGCCGCACCACCAGCGCTTTCGACCTTCCCGCCCGCCTCGTCGCCAAGGCCGACCCGGCGCTGACCGGCGAGGACGAACGGCACTTCGCGGCCGTCGCGGAGAGCCTGGAACAGTCGATCGCCGAGCTGTCCGACCGCCTCGACGCGCTGCGCCGCGCGCCGGGCGGCCTCGGCCGGGAGGCGATGGACCGGGACATCGAGGTGCACAGGCTGACCGGCCGGCTACGCGCCCTGCGCCGCTTCGGCCTGGACCTGTGCCTTGGGCGGGTCGTCCTCGCGGACGGCCCGGAGCCGGTGTACATCGGGCGGCTCGGCCTCACCGACAGCGAGGGGCGCCGGCTGCTGGTCGACTGGCGCTCGCCCGCGGCCGAGCCGTTCTTCGCCGCCACCCACGCCGACCCGATGGGCCTGGTGAGCCGGCGCCGGTACCGCTGGACCGGCGGCCGGATCGGCGACTACTGGGACGAGGTGTTCACCGCCGACGCCCTGGACGGGCACGCCGCCCTGGACGACCAGTCCGCGTTCATCGCAAGCCTGGGCGGCAACCGGTCGGCCCGGATGCGGGACGTACTGGCCACCATCCAGGCCGATCAGGACGCCGTCATCCGGGCCGGGTCCAGGGGCGCCCTGGTGGTGGACGGCGGTCCGGGCACCGGGAAGACGGTCGTCGCGCTGCACCGCTCCGCGTACCTGCTCTACTCCGACCCCCGGCTCGGCCACCGGCGCGGCGGCGTGCTGTTCGTCGGCCCGCACCAGCCCTACCTGGCGTACGTCGCCGACGTCCTGCCCAGCCTCGGTGAGGAGGGGGTGCGCACCTGCACCGTGCGGGACCTCGTCGCCGAGGGGGCGAAGGCCGGGGTCGAGCACGACCAGGAGGCGGCCCGCCTGAAGTCCTCGGTCGGCATGGTGGGGGCGATCGAACGAGCCGTCCGGTTCTACGAGGAGCCGCCCTCGGAGGGGATGGAGGTCACCACCCCCTGGGCCGACCTCTGGCTGAGCGCAGAGGACTGGGCCGACGCGTTCGGCGCGCCGGACCCGGGCACCCCGCACAACGAGGCCCGCGAGCAGATCTGGGAGGAGCTGGCCACGATCCTGATGGACAAGCTGGACGACGCCGAAGGGGTCCCGCCCGAGCCGTTCCGCCGGTCGCTGCGGCAGGACGCCGAGCTGGTCGACACGCTCGACCGGGCCTGGCCGCTGCTCGACGCGGCGGATCTGGTCGGCGACCTCTGGTCGGTGCCCGCCTACCTGCGGATGTGTGCGCCCTGGCTCGCGCCCGAGGAGGTCCGCAGGCTCCAGCGCAAGGACGCGCCCCGGGCCTGGACGGTGTCCGACCTTCCGTTGCTGGACGCGGCCCGGCAGCGGCTCGGCGATCCGGAGGCGGACCGGCGCCGCCGCCGGCGGGAGGCCGCGGTCGCCGCCGAGCGCGCCCGGATGGCCGACGTCATCGGGGACCTGCTGCAGGCCGACGACGACGGCGAGGGCGCGGTGACGATGCTGCGCGGGCGCGACCTCCAGGACACCCTGGTCGACGAGACGGCCCTGCCCGTCGGCGACCCGGAGCCGCTCGCCGGGCCGTTCGCCCACATCGTGGTGGACGAGGCCCAGGAGCTGACCGACGCGCAGTGGCAGATGCTGCTGCTGCGCTGCCCGTCCCGGAGCTTCACCATCGTCGGGGACCGGGCGCAGGCCAGACACGGGTTCACGGAGTCCTGGGAGGAACGCTTGGAGCGGATCGGGCTCGACCGGAGCACGGTGGCCTCGCTGAGCATCAACTACCGGACGCCGGAGGAGGTCATGGCCGAGGCCGAGCCGGCGATCCGGGCCGCGCTGCCGGACGCCAACGTGCCGACCTCCGTCCGCAGCAGCGGCATCCCCGTCGTGCACGGGCCGGTGACGGAGCTGGACTCCGTCCTGGACGGCTGGCTCGCCGAGCACCCCGAGGGGATCGCCTGTGTGATCGGGGCCCCCGGCTTCGCGGCGCGGCCCCGGGTGCGGGCGCTGACCCCGGAGCTGTCCAAGGGGCTCGAATTCGACCTGGTCGTCCTGGTCGACCCGGAGGCGTTCGGCGGGGGCGTCGAGGGGGCGGTCGACCGCTACGTCGCGATGACCAGGGCGACCCAGCGGCTGGTGGTCCTCAGGAGCTCGTGAGGAGTCGGCGAAGGGAGCGGGGGAACGGAAGGAGGGCGTGGAGGGGCTGGAACGCGCGTCGCCCGGGCGGGTGACGCAGGTGTCGGCGGACGGCGTGAGGAGGCCAGACTGGGGCGATGGACGAGGAGGAACCGCTGGCGTCGTGGGCGGCCAGGCGGGAGCAACGGCTGAGGCCCGTCGGGCAGTTGAGGGCCGTGCGGCTCACCGGCGGACGGCCGGGCGGCGCCCATGTGGCGCCGGGCGAACCGAGGTTGATCGTGCGCTGGGACGGCTATCAGTGGCTGCCGGAGACGGTGGCGGCGGACTACGCCACCGCCCAGCGGATCCTGCACGGGACCGAGGGCGCGGGCGCGCCGCGGCCCGGGCGCCCGAACCGGCGGCCGAGGAAGGCGCCGGGGCGCCACCGCAAGCCCTGAGGTCCGAGCGGACCCGAACCGCGTGGAACCCCGGGCCGGGCCAGGGCCGAGGTGGAATCCCGAGCGGCTCGGAACCCCGAGCGGATCGGAACCCCGAGCCGTGCGGAATCCCGGGCCACGGCGTCGGGCCCCGGGAAACGGCCGGGGCCCGACGCCACCCGGCACCGGACCCCGGTCGTCACTGCCCGCAGGTCAGTTGTGGGCGTGCAGGTCGGCGTTCAGGCCGCCCCAGGAGCCGGAGCGGGCGATGACCTCGACCGCGCCGCTCTGCGAGTTGCGGCGGAACAGCAGGTTGTCCTGGCCGGACAGCTCGACGGCCTTGGCCACCGTGCCGTCCGGGGTGGTGACCCGGGTGCCGGCGGTCACGTACAGGCCGGCCTCGACCACGCAGTCGCTGCCGAGCGAGATGCCGATGCCCGCGTTGGCGCCGAGCAGGCAGCGCTCGCCGACCGAGACGACCTGCTTGCCGCCGCCGGACAGGGTGCCCATGATCGAGGCGCCGCCGCCGATGTCGCTGTGGTCGCCGACCACGACGCCCGCGCTGATCCGGCCCTCGACCATGGAGGTGCCCAGCGTGCCGGCGTTGAAGTTGACGAAGCCCTCGTGCATCACGGTGGTGCCGGCGGCCAGGTGCGCGCCGAGCCGGACGCGGTCGGCGTGGGCGATGCGCACACCGGCGGGGGCGACGTAGTCGGTCATCCGCGGGAACTTGTCGATCCCGTAGACGGCCAGCTGGCCGCCCTGGGCGCGCACGGCGAGACGGGCCTGCTCGACCTTGTCCACCGGGACCGGGCCGATGCTGGTCCACGCGACGTTGGCCAGCAGGCCGAAGATCCCGTCCAGGTTCTGGCCGTGCGGCTTGACCAGGCGGTGGCTGAGCAGGTGCAGGCGCAGGTACACGTCGTGGGTGTCGAGCGGCTTCTCGTCCAGCGAGGCGATGGTGGTGCGCACGGCGACCACCTCGACGCCACGGCGGGCGTCGGCGCGCAGCGCCTCGGCGGCGCCGGCGCCGAGCTCGGCCTCGGCCTGCTCGGCGGTCAGGCGGACGGTGCCGGCCGGGCCGGGCTCGGCGGCCAGCGCGGGGGCGGGGAACCAGGTGTCGAGGACGGTGCCGTCGGCGGCGATGGTGGCCAGACCGGCGGCCACGGCGCCGTTCGCCGCGGAGGTGGATTCGAGCGAGGTGGATTCAGCAGTCACACCGTGCACGTTAACCAATGCGGGGCCCCGGTGCCGAACACGCCCACCCGGCGGACGCGCCCGACGGCGGCGCTGGTCGGCGGCCCGGGCGGCGGGAAAACCCGGTGCCCGGCGCCCGGGCGCTCGACAATACTTCAGCGGGTGTTCATGTCGATCTCCACCACCGGCAGCGCCGAGGACCCGGCCACGGACCTCGGGTTCCTGCTGCACAAGCACCCCGGCAAGGTCCAGCGGTTCGCGACGTCGCACGGTGAGGCCCACGTCTTCTACCCCGAGGCGGGGGACGAGGTCTGCACGGCGGCACTGCTGCTGGACATCGACCCGATCGCGCTGGTCCGCAAGGGCCGGGGCGACGGCAGGGGGCGCGGCGGCTCGCCCGACTTCGCGCTCGCCCAGTACGTCAACGACCGCCCGTACGCCGCGTCCTCGCTGCTCGCGGTGGCGCTGCGGACGGTGTTCCGGTCCGCGATGAAGGGTGTCTGCCCGGCCCGCCCCGAACTGCCCGGCCGCGCCCGCCCGCTGCGGATCGAGCTGCCCGCCGTGCCCGCGAACGGTGCGGGCGAGGGCGGTGGCCCGGCCCTGGTGGTCCGGCTGTTCGAGCCCTTGGGCTGGCAGGTCGAGGCGACGGCGATCCCGCTGGACGAGTCGTTCCCCGAGTGGGGCGAGTCCCGCTACGTGCGGATGGCGATCTCCTCCGGGACGGTGCGGCTGGCCGACGCGCTCCAGCAGCTGTACGTGCTGTTGCCGGCGCTGGACGGTGCCAAGCACTACTGGGTCGCCCCGGACGAGGTGGACAAGCTGCTCGCGGCCGGCCAGGGCTGGTTGGCCGCCCACCCGGAGCGCGCCCTGATCACCCGCCGCTACCTGGCCCGGCGCTGGTCGCTGACCCGGGCCGCGCTGGAGCGCCTGGAGCTGGCCCGGCTGGCGGAGGCCGACGACCGCGAGGTCGAGGAGATCGACAACGCGGTCGACGACCGGCCCGAGGAGGAGCGGGAACGGGCGGAGCCCGGGCGGCCCTCGCTCGCCGAGCAGCGCCGCGCCGCGATCCTCGCCGCCCTGCGTGCGGCCGGTGCTGCTCGTGTCGCCGATCTCGGTTGCGGCCAGGGCGAGTTGCTCGGCGAGCTGCTCAAGGACGCCCGGTTCACCGGAATCCTCGGCGTGGACGTTTCCACCAGGGCACTGCGGGCGGCGAGTCGTAAGCTGGGCCTGGAGCGGTTGTCGGAGCGTCAGGCGGCCCGGGTGACGCTGGTGCAGGGAGCGCTCACCTACACGGACACCCGGCTCAAGGGCTTCGACGCGGCCGTGCTGTGCGAGGTGATCGAGCACCTGGACCTGCCGCGGCTGCCCGCCCTGGAGTATGCGGTGTTCGGTGCCGCCCGGCCGGGGACGGTCGTGGTCACCACGCCGAACGCCGAGTACAACGTCCGCTGGGAGAGCCTGCCGGCGGGCACCGTCCGGCACGCCGACCACCGCTTCGAGTGGTCCCGGGCCGAGTTCCGCGCCTGGGCGGGGAAGGTCGCCGCCGCGTACGGCTACACCGTGGAGCTGCGCCCGGTCGGCCCGGAGGACGAGGAGGTCGGCGCCCCGACCCAGTTGGCCCTGTTCACCGCGGCCGCGACACCCGCCACGAGCACACCCGTCACGACCTCGCCCGCCCCACCCGTCATACCCGACACACCCGCCGCGCCCGCCACGACCACGACGCCCGAAGGAGGCGAGCCCCGATGACCGACGACACGACCGACACCCCCGGCGACGGCGAGGACCGGAACCAGAACCCGGACCAGAACCCGGACCAGGACCCGGACCGGAACCACGACCAGGACCACGCGGAGACCGCCACCCCTCGCCGCCTCCCCGTCACCGACGTCTCCCTGGTCGTCCTGATCGGCACCAGCGGCGCGGGCAAGTCCACCTTCGCCCGCCGCCACTTCTCGCCCACCCAGGTGGTCTCCTCCGACTTCTGCCGAGGCCTGGTCGCCGACGACGAGAACGACCAGTCCGCCTCCGCGGAGGCCTTCGACGTCCTCTACTACATCGTCGGCAAGCGTCTGGCGGCCGGCCGGCTGACCGTCGTGGACGCCACGAACGTCCAGCCCGAGGCCCGCCGCCGGCTGGTCGAGATCGCCCGCGAGCACGACGTCCTGCCGATCGCGATCGTCCTGGACGTCCCGCCGGGGGTGTGCGCCGAGCGCAACCGCTCCCGTCCGGATCGTCAGCTGCCGGCCCATGTGATCCCCCGCCAGCACCGGGAGCTGCGCCGGTCCCTGCGGGGCCTGGAACGCGAGGGCTTCCGCAAGGTGCACGTCCTGCGCGGCGAGGCCGAGGTGACGGCCGCCGGGATCGAGCTGGAGAAGCGCTACAACGACCTGCGCCACCTCACCGGCCCGTTCGACATCGTCGGCGACATCCACGGCTGCCGCTCCGAGCTGGAGACCCTGCTGGCCCGGCTCGGCTACACCCTGACCCGGGACGCGGAGGGCCGCCCGGTGGACGCCGCCCACCCCGAGGGCCGTACCGCCGTCTTCGTCGGCGACCTGGTCGACCGCGGCCCCGACACACCCGGCGTGCTGCGCCTGGTGATGGGCATGGTGGCGGCCGGCCACGCGCTCTGCGTGCCGGGCAACCACGAGAACAAGCTCGGCCGGGCGATGGACGGCAAGAAGGTCACCGTCGCCTACGGCCTCCAGGAGTCGCTGGACCAGTTGGCGGGGGAGAGCGAGGAGTTCCGGGCCGAGGTCCGCGCGTTCATGCGCGGCCTGGTCAGCCACTACCTGCTGGACGGCGGCGCCCTGGTGGTCTGCCACGCCGGTCTGCCGGAGAAGTACCACGGCCGCAACTCCGGCCGGGTCCGCTCGCACGCGCTGTACGGGGAGTCCACGGGCGAGACCGACGAGTACGGCCTCCCGGTGCGCTACCCGTGGGCGGAGGAGTACCGCGGCCGGGCACTGGTGGTCTACGGCCACACCCCGGTGCCGACCGCGAGCTTCGTCAACAACACCATCTGCCTGGACACCGGCTGCGTCTTCGGCGGCAGTCTGACCGCGCTGCGCTACCCGGAGCGCGAGCTGGTGGCCGTCGAGGCCGAGCGCGAGTGGTACGCCCCGGTGCGCCCGCTGACCACCGATGCGCCGGGCGCTCGCGAGGGCCGTCCGCTGGACCTCGCCGACGTGGCCGGACGCCGGGTCGTCGAGACCGGGCTGCACGGGCGGGTGGCGGTCCGGGAGGAGAACGCGGCCGCGGCGCTGGAGGTGATGAGCCGCTTCGCGCTGGACCCGCGGCTGCTCGCCTACCTGCCGCCGACCATGGCGCCGAGCGCCACCTCCCGCCGGGACGGCTACCTGGAGCACCCGGAGGAGGCCTTCCTCGGCTACCGGGCGGACGGTGTGCGGCACCTGGTCTGCGAGGAGAAGCACATGGGCTCGCGCGCCGTGCTGCTGGTCGCCCGCGACGGGGCCGCGCTGGAGCGCCGCTTCGGTGTGGGCGGCCCCGGAGCGATCTGGACCCGGACCGGCCGGGCCTTCCTCGCCGACGAGGAGCTGACCGGCGCCGTGCTCGACAGGGTCCGGGCGGCCGCCGAGCGTGCCGGGCTCTTCGAGGAGCTGGCCACCGACTGGCTGCTGCTGGACGCGGAGCTGATGCCCTGGTCGCTGAAGGCGGTGGAACTGCTGCGCCGTCAGTACGCGGCGGTCGGCGCGGCGGCGGGCGCCGCCCTGCCGGAGGTGCTGTCCGCGCTGGAGCGGGCGGCCGGGCGCGGTCTGGACCTGGCCGGGCTGACCGCCCGCCAGCGGCAGCGCGCGGCCGACGCGCAGGCGTTCACCGAGGCGTACCGGCGCTACTGCTGGCCGACCGAGGGCCTGTCGGGCATCCGGCTCGCGCCGTTCCAACTGCTCGCGGCCGAGGGGGCGAATCTCGCGGTGCGCCCGCACGACGAGCACCTGGCCCGGATCGACCGCCTGGTGGCCGCCGACGCGGCCCCGGCGGGCCCGGAGGGTTCGAACGGCCCTGACGGCCTCGCCGGCGGCGCCGAGCGGAAGGAGCCGGTGCTGCACGGCACCCGCCGAATCCTGGTGGACACCGAGGACGAGGCCTCGATGGCCGCCGCCACCGCCTGGTGGGAGGAGCTGACCGGGGCGGGCGGCGAGGGCATGGTGGTCAAGCCGCTGGCCTCGATGGCCCGTACGGCGCGGGGCGAGGGCAGGCCGGGCGGTCTGGTGCAGCCCGGGGTGAAGGTGCGCGGCCGGGAGTACCTGCGGATCATCTACGGCCCGGACTACACCGAGCACCTCGACCGGTTGCGCCTGCGCGCGTTGGGCCACAAGCGTTCGCTGGCGCTGCGGGAGTACGCGCTGGGCCTGGAGGCGCTGGACCGGCTGGCGGCGGGGGAGCCGCTGTGGCGGGTGCACGAGCCCGTCTTCGCGGTGCTCGCGCTGGAGTCGGAGCCGGTCGACCCGCGCCTGTGACGGCGCCGACCCGCGTTCCGGCAGGTGGCGGCCGGCGTTTCGGCAGGTGCCGACCGGCGATCCTGACGGTGCCGACCGGCGATCCTCACCGCGCCGACCGGCGTCCGTGAGGCCGGTGCCGGGTGAGGGGAGCCCCCGCGGTCTCCCCTCACCCGCCCCGCCGCTGTATAGAAATTCGGAGCATCGTATATGCTTTCGCTTTCCCCGCAGTCCCGTAACCCCAGGAGCCCGGCATGGCCTTCAACCTCCGGAACAGGCACTTCCTCAAGGAGCTCGACTTCACGCCCCAGGAGTTCCGCTTCCTGGTGGACCTCGCCGCCACGCTCAAGGCGGCGAAGTACGCGGGCACCGAGCAGCCCCGGCTGCGCGGGAAGAACATCGCGCTGATCTTCGAGAAGACCTCCACCCGCACCCGCTGTGCCTTCGAGGTGGCCGCCCACGACCAGGGTGCCACCACCACCTACCTGGACCCTTCGGGCTCGCAGATCGGCCACAAGGAGTCCATCAAGGACACCGCCCGGGTGCTCGGCCGGATGTTCGACGGCATCGAGTACCGGGGGCACGGCCAGGAGATCGTCGAGGAGCTGGCCGAGTACGCCGGCGTCCCGGTCTGGAACGGGCTGACCGACGAGTGGCACCCCACCCAGATGCTGGCCGACGTGCTCACCGTCACCGAGCACACCGCCAAGCCGCTCCCCGAGGTCGCCCTCGCCTACCTCGGTGACGCCCGCTCCAACATGGGCAACTCGCTGCTGGTCACCGGCGCGCTGCTCGGCATGGACATCCGGATCGTCGCGCCGCGCGCGCTCTGGCCCGCCGAGGAGGTGCAGGAGTCGGCGCGGGCGCTGGCCGGGACCACCGGTGCCCGGATCACCCTGACCGAGGACGTGGCCGAGGGCGTGGCCGGAGCCGACTTCCTC
Source organism: Kitasatospora sp. NPDC002543 (assembly GCF_053594915.1). Lineage (NCBI taxonomy): Bacteria > Bacillati > Actinomycetota > Actinomycetes > Kitasatosporales > Streptomycetaceae > Kitasatospora > Kitasatospora sp. NPDC002543. The sequence continues at coordinate 32,413 of NZ_JBSFWR010000073.1, forward strand.
TACACCGACGTCTGGGTCTCGATGGGCGAGCCCAAGGAGGTCTGGGCCGAGCGGATCGAGCTGCTCAAGCCGTACCAGGTCTCCATGGACACCGTCCGGGCCACCGGCAACCCCGACGTGAAGTTCCTGCACTGCCTGCCGGCCTTCCACGACCTCGGCACGGTGCTCGGGCGGCAGATGTACGAGGCGACCGGCATGGCCGAGCTGGAATGCACCGACGAGCTGTTCGAGTCGGCGCACTCCATCGTGTTCGACCAGGCCGAGAACCGGCTGCACACCATCAAGGCGGTGCTGGTCGCCACCCTCGGCTCCTGACCCGCGCCGAGAGGCCCTTTCCGGGAGGCCTCCCGCCGGGAAGCCCCGAGCCCGGCGCCCCGGCAGCCCCGTGTCCGGGGCCTCAGTCGTCCAGCTTGACGCAGGCCACCCGGTCGCCCGCCGCGTGCGGGGCGGCCGGGGTGCCCGCGTGCAGCACCAGCGAGCGCGCCTCGCCCGGCCGCGGCTGCCAGGCCACCGCGGTGGTGGCGCTGCCCCGGCCCTGTCCGTCGGTGCGCAGCGTCAGCCGCAGCTCGTTGCGCTCGTTGGCGTACGCCGGGTCGGTGGACGGCTGCACCGGGTCGACCTGGTCCTGGTAGTGGGGTCCGGAGGAGGCCGGGTCGGCTCCGCAGCCGCCGGTGTGCAGGTGCACCGGGAACTCGTGGTCGGGGGCGAGCCCGGTGGCCGTCAGGGTGAGCACCGTCCGTCCGGGCAGTGAGCGGTCGGTGACGATCCGGGCGTGCGAGCCGTACGGCACGAGGTCGCTCGCGTAGCTGATCGCGGCCGGCGGGACGAACGCGGTGGCCGGGTCGAAGTCGGCCTCGACGACGGAGACCGGCGAGGCGGCGGGGGCCAGCAGGGCCAGCGGCAGCAGGGCGGCGGCGAGCGGAGCGGTCATCGGGGCGGAGCCTTCCGGGGCGGGGCGTCGGTCGCCCTGCTAACGCGGCCCGGGGCCCCGAGGACACCCTCGGTCCGTGTCGGGCCGGATCCCGTGGGGGTCGCGGTGCGGGCGTGGGTGGGGGAGCGCGCACGCGTTCGGGCGCCCGGGCCGTACGGGGCGCGGGCCCGGGGTGAACCGGGGGCGAACGGCGGGGGAAACGGTGGGGGAGCAGTGCGGGGGGCCCCGCTGGTGGGGACCGCCCCCTCGCCGACCGGCGCTTCCGGTGGTGAGCTTGTGGTGGTGGCGCCGCTGTCGGCGGCCGCCGTGGTGGCCGGTGCGGTCCGTCCGGTCGGGCCGGAACGCGAGCGGTGCGGCCCGGACGACCGGCGGGCCATGGCATGCACTATGGTTTATCTCGACATCGAGATAACTGCCCCTTACGATATATCTCGACATCAAGATACTTGCCGAGAGGCGCTCGCCGGCGATGCGGGGAAGGTAAGCCTAAGTAAGGCTGACCTTACCACCGCGTGACGGCCGGATATCGCACGAAGCACCCAGAAGGAGTCAGTCGTGTCCGCGAACAGCTTCGACGCCCGCAGCTCGCTGCAGGTGGGCGACGAGTCGTACGAGATCTTCAAGCTCTCCGCCGTCGAGGGTTCCGAGCGGCTGCCGTACAGCCTCAAGGTGCTGCTGGAGAACCTGCTCCGCACGGAGGACGGCGCGAACATCACCGCCGACCACATCCGCGCCCTCGGCAACTGGGACGAGAACGCCCAGCCGAGCCAGGAGATCCAGTTCACCCCGGCCCGCGTGATCATGCAGGACTTCACCGGTGTGCCGTGCGTCGTCGACCTCGCCACCATGCGTGAGGCCGTCAAGGAGCTGGGCGGCGACCCGGCGAAGATCAACCCGCTGGCCCCGGCCGAGCTGGTCATCGACCACTCGGTCATCGCCGACAAGTTCGGCACCAAGGACGCGTTCACCCAGAACGTCGAGATCGAGTACGGCCGCAACAAGGAGCGCTACCAGTTCCTGCGCTGGGGCCAGACCGCCTTCGACGAGTTCAAGGTCGTCCCGCCGGGCACCGGCATCGTCCACCAGGTGAACATCGAGCACCTGGCCCGCACCGTCATGGTCCGCGGCGGCCAGGCCTACCCGGACACCTGCGTCGGCACCGACTCGCACACCACCATGGTCAACGGCCTGGGCGTGCTGGGCTGGGGCGTCGGCGGCATCGAGGCCGAGGCCGCGATGCTCGGCCAGCCGGTCTCCATGCTGATCCCGCGCGTCGTCGGCTTCAAGCTGACCGGCGAGCTGCCGGCCGGCACCACCGCCACCGACCTGGTGCTCACCATCACCGAGATGCTGCGCAAGCACGGTGTGGTCGGCAAGTTCGTCGAGTTCTACGGCGACGGCATCGGCTCCATCCCGCTGGCCAACCGCGCCACCATCGGCAACATGTCGCCGGAGTTCGGCTCGACCTGCGCGATCTTCCCGATCGACGCCGAGACGATCAACTACCTGAAGCTCACCGGCCGTGACGCGCAGCAGCTCGCCCTGGTCGAGGCGTACGCCAAGGAGCAGGGTCTCTGGCACAACCCGTCGCACGAGCCGGTCTACTCCGAGTACCTGGAGCTGGACGTCTCCACCGTCGTCCCGTCGATCTCCGGCCCGAAGCGCCCGCAGGACCGCGTGGTCCTGGCCGAGGCCGCCGACAGGTTCGCCGAGGCGCTGCCGACCTACTCCTCCGAGGCCTCGAAGCCGACCGCCGTCACCGCCCCCGACGGCTCGTCCTACGAGATCGACAACGGCGCGGTCGTGATCGCCTCGATCACCTCCTGCACCAACACCTCCAACCCCTCCGTCATGCTGGGCGCCGCCCTGCTGGCGAAGAAGGCCGTGGAGAAGGGCCTGCACGTCAAGCCCTGGGTCAAGACCACCCTGGCGCCGGGCTCCAAGGTCGTCATGGACTACTACGAGAAGGCCGGCCTGCTCCCGTACATGGAGAAGCTGGGCTTCAACCTGGTCGGCTACGGCTGCGTCACCTGCATCGGCAACTCGGGCCCGCTGCCCGAGGAGGTCTCGGCCGCCGTCAACGAGTCCGACCTCGCGGTCGTCTCGGTGCTCTCCGGCAACCGCAACTTCGAGGGCCGGATCAACCCCGACGTCAAGATGAACTACCTGGCCTCCCCGCCGCTGGTGGTCGCCTACGCCCTCGCCGGCAACATGAACGTCGACATCACCAAGGACGCCCTGGGCCAGGACGCCGACGGCAACGACGTCTTCCTCGCCGACATCTGGCCGTCGGAGCAGGAGGTCGCGGACACCGTGGCCGGCTCCATCGACGAGGCCATGTTCGACAAGGGCTACCAGGACGTCTTCGCCGGTGACCACCGCTGGCAGTCGCTCCCGGTCCCGACCGGCAACACCTTCGAGTGGGACACCGAGTCCACCTACGTCCGCAAGCCCCCGTACTTCGAGGGCATGGCCAAGACCCCGAGCCCGGTGACCGACATCGCCGGCGCCCGCGTCCTGGCCAAGCTGGGCGACTCGGTCACCACCGACCACATCTCCCCGGCCGGCAACATCAAGCCGGGCACCCCGGCGGCTCAGTACCTGACCGCCAACGGTGTCGAGAAGCGCGACTTCAACTCCTACGGTTCCCGTCGTGGCAACCACGAGGTGATGATCCGAGGCACCTTCGCCAACATCCGCCTGCGCAACCAGATCGCGCCGGGCACCGAGGGCGGCTACACCCGCGACTTCACCCAGGCCGACGCGCCGGTGTCGTTCATCTACGACGCCTCGCAGAACTACCAGGCCGCCGGCATCCCGCTGGTCGTCCTGGCCGGCAAGGAGTACGGCTCCGGCTCGTCCCGCGACTGGGCCGCCAAGGGCACCGCGCTGCTGGGCGTCAAGGCCGTCATCGCCGAGTCGTACGAGCGCATCCACCGCTCGAACCTGATCGGCATGGGCGTCCTGCCGCTGCAGTTCCCGGAGGGCGAGAACGCCGAGTCCCTGGGCCTGACCGGCGAGGAGACCTTCTCCATCACCGGCGTGACCGAGCTCAACGAGGGCCGCACCCCGAAGACCGTCAAGGTCAAGGCGGGCGACAAGGAGTTCGACGCGGTCGTCCGCATCGACACCCCCGGTGAGGCGGACTACTACCGCAACGGCGGCATCCTGCAGTACGTGCTGCGCTCGCTGATCGGCTGAGTCCCGGCACAGGCCTGAGAGGGGCCGGACCGCACCACGCGGTCCGGCCCCTTTTGCATGCTGCGCCGGTTGCGGTCGCCCCCTTGTGCGGTGAACGGTGGATGGACTAAACCTCTGTGCCATCTGGTCCAGACCATTGATGCCGCTTCAGAGAACAGGTCCGGTATGCCCACTCGCGCCTCAGCCCTGCTCGCCGCCGCCACCGTCGCCGCGCTGCTCGCCGCCCCCGCCACCGCCAACGCCGCCGACGGACGGCACGGCCCGAAGCTGAAGGGCCAACGGGTCGGCTACTTCACCCAGTGGGGCGCCGACAGCTCCGCCAAGCGGGTCCAGGAGTCCGGCCAGGCGGCCAAGCTCACCGTCATCAACTACGCCTTCGGCAACGTCTCCGCCGAGGGCACCTGCTTCGAGAGCAACGAGGCGGGCCAGGGCGACGCCCGCAACGACTACCAGCGCCCCTTCTCCGCCGCCGAGTCGGTGGACGGCGTGGCCGACGCGCCGGGCCAGCCGCTGAAGGGCCACTTCAACCAGTTGCGCAAGCTCAAGGCGAAGAACCCCCAGCTGCGCACGGTCATCTCGCTGGGCGGCTGGACCTGGTCCAAGTACTTCTCCGACGCGGCCGCCACCGACGAGGCCCGCAAGAAGTTCGTCTCCTCCTGCATCGACCTCTACATCAAGGGCGACGTGCCGGTCCTGGCGGACTCCCCGGAGGGCGGCCGGGGCGCGGCCGCGGGCGTCTTCGACGGCATCGACATCGACTGGGAGTACCCGGGCGGCGGCGGGGACGCCGGCAACGTGGTCCGCCCCGAGGACGGCCGCAACTTCACCCTGCTGATGCAGGAGTTCCGCGACCAGCTGGACGCGCTGAGCGGCAGGAAGGGCAAGCACTACCTGCTGACCGCCGCCGTCGCCGCCAACGAGACCGTCGCCGACCGGCTCGAACTGCCGCAGCTGAGCGAGTCGATGGACTGGCTGAACGTGATGACCTACGACCTGCACGGCCCGTGGGAGGGCAAGGGCCCGGCCAACCACCAGGCCAACCTGTACTCCGACCCGACCGACCCGGACCCGCGCCGGCGCAGCGCCGACACGGCCGTCACCCACTACCAGGAGCGCGGGATGCCCTCCGAGCAGCTCGTCCTCGGCGCCCCGCTGTACGGCCACGGCTGGACCGGCGTCGCCCCCGGCAAACGCGGCGGCCTCTTCCAGAGCGCCACCGCGTCCGCGCCCGACCACTCGTACCAGGAGATCAACGCGCTGCCGGGCAAGGTCTACCTGGACCGCGACCACGGCGCGTCCTGGAAGTACGACGGCACCACCTTCTACAGCTACGACACCGCCGAGGTGCTCACCCAGAAGGCGCAGTACACGCGCTGGAACGACCTGGCGGGCGTGATGGTCTGGTCGCTGGACGGCGACGACGCCCAGGGCAGCGCGATCGCCGCGCTGGACCGCGGCCTGCGCCGCGGCTGACGGCTCCCGTGACCCCGTGACTCCGTAACCCCGTGACTCCGTAACCCCGCACCCCGCACCGCGCGCCCGGCCCCGCGAGCGCCGCGAACGGCCGTGGGCCCCGGCCGCTCCCTGGAATCCAGGAGCGGCCGGGGCCCACGGTCCTTTCGGCGCACGTCCGTCGACGTGTCCGACCGATTCCGCCTACGGCCCGTCAGGCCCGGTCGCAGGCCTGCGCCCGCAGCGCGCGGGCCAGGTCGTCCCGGCGCTCCAGCACCAGACGGCGCAGCGCCGGCGCGGCCTGCGGGTGCCCCGCCAGCCAGGCGTCGGCCCCGGCCAGGGTCTGCTCGTCGGCCTGGGCGATCGGGAAGAACCCGCCGACGATCCGCATCGCGATCTCGATGGTCCGGTCGGCCCAGACCCGCTCCAGCAGCTTGAAGTACGGCGCCGCGTAGAGCGCGGTCAGGTCGCGCTGGGAGGGGATCGAGAAGCCCGCCGTGTTGGCCTCGACCAGGGCGCTCGGCAGCTCGTCCGAGTCGATCACGGCCGACCAGGCGGCGGCCTTGGCCTCCGCGGTGGGCCGGGCGGCCAGGCTCTGGGTGTGGTGCCGCTTGCCGCTCGCGGTGTTGTCGGCGGCCAGCTCGGCGTCGAGTTCCTCGTCGCCGGCCTGGCCGGCCGCCGCCAGCGCCAGCCACAGCGACCAGCGCAGGTCCTGGTCGACCTCCAGGCCATCGATCCGGGCGCTGCCGGACAGCAGGCCGCGGACCAGGCCGAGGTGCTCGGCGCCGCCCGCGGTCTGGGCGAGGAAGCGGGCCCAGGCCAGCTGGTGGTCGCTGCCGGGGACGGCCTCGCGCAGCTCGCGCAGGGCGCCGTCGGCGAGCAGCCGGCCGCCCTCGCCGCGCCAGGCCGGGTCGGCGTAGAGGTCGACGGCGGTCTTGGCCTGGGCGTGCAGCGACTGGAGCACGCCGATGTTGCCCTCCTGGCCGGCGAACCGCAGCACCAGGGCGACGTAGTCGCGGGCCGGCATCAGGCCGTCCCGGGTGAGGTTCCAGACCGCGGACCAGGTCAGCGCGCGGGACAGCTCCTCGCGGATGTCGCCCAGACCGGCGCGCAGGGTCTCCAGCGACTCCTCGTCGAAGCGGATCTTGCAGTAGGTCAGGTCCTCGTCGTTGAGCAGCACCAGCGCCGGACGGGGCAGGCCGGCGGCCTCGGTGACGACGGTCCGGGAGCCGGTGACGTCCAGCTCGATCCGCCCGGTGCGCACCAGGGCGCCGTCGGCGTCCCGGTCGTACAGGCCGACCGCGATCCGGTGCGGGCGCAGCACCTCGCCGTCCTGGAGCACGGCCAGCTCGGTGATCCGGCCCTCGGCGTCGGTGGTGACCTGCGGGGTGAGCGCGTTGACCCCGGAGGTCTGGAGCCAGGCGGCGGCCCAGGACTTGAGGTCGCGGCCGCTGGTCTCCTCCAGCACCTCCAGCAGGTCGCCCAGCTCGGTGTTGCCGAAGGCGTGGCGCTTGAAGTAGCGGCGGGCGCCCTCGAAGAAGGCCTCCGAACCGACGTACGCCACCAGCTGCTTGAGGACGGACGCGCCCTTGGCGTAGGTGATGCCGTCGAAGTTGAGCTTGGCGTCCTCGAGGTCCCGGATGTCCGCGGTGATCGGGTGGGTGGTGGGGAACTGGTCCTGCCGGTAGGCCCAGGCCTTGCGCTGGTTGGCGAAGGTGACCCAGGCCGAGGAGTAGCGGGTGCGGGCGCCGATCAGGCCGTAGGAGCCCATGAAGTCGGCGAAGGACTCCTTCAGCCACAGGTCGTCCCACCAGCGCATGGTGACCAGGTCGCCGAACCACATGTGCGCCATCTCGTGCAGGATGACGTTGGCCCGGCCCTCGTACGCGGCGTCGGTGACCTTCGAGCGGAAGACGAACTCCTCGCGGAAGGTGACGCAGCCGGGGTTCTCCATCGCGCCGATGTTGTACTCGGGGACGAAGGCCTGGTCGTACTTGCCGAAGGGGTACGGGTAGTCGAACTCCTCGTGGAAGAAGTCGAGCCCGAGCTTGGTGACGCCAAGGATCTCCTCCGCGTCGAAGTGCGGGGCCAGCGACTTGCGGCACATCGCGGAGAGCGGGATCTCCAGCGCGGTGCCGTCGGCCAGGTCGCGGCGGTAGTGGTCGCGGACGACGTGGTACGGGCCGGCGACGACGGCGGTGAGGTAGGTGGAGATCGGCTTGGTCGGCGCGAACTCCCAGGTGCGCGCCTCGCCCTCGGCGCCGACGCTCTCGTGCGCGGCGTTGGACCAGACGTCCCAGGCGGCCGGGGCGGTCACGGTGAAGGTGAACGGGGCCTTCAGGTCGGGCTGTTCGAAGTTCGCGAACACCCGGCGGGCGTCGGCCGGCTCGTAGTGGGTGTAGAGGTAGGTCTCGCCGTCCACCGGGTCGACGAAGCGGTGCAGGCCCTCGCCGGTGCGGCTGTAGGCGCAGTCGGCCTCGACGGTCAGCACGTTCTCGGCGGCCAGGCCGTCGACGTGCACCCGGGCGCCGTCGTAGGCGGTGGCCGGGTCGAGGGCGCGGCCGTTGAGGGTGACCGAGCGGACGGCGGGGGCGAGCAGGTCGAGGAAGGTGTCCGCACCGGGCTGGGAGCAGCGGAAGGTGACGGTGGTGGTGGAGCGGAAGGTGCCGGCCGCCCGGTCGGGGGCCGAGGTCACGTCCAGCCGTACCTGGTAGCCGTCCACGGCCAGGATGCTGGCCCGCTGCTGCGCCTCGTCGCGGCTGAGGTTCTTGCCCGGCACGGCGGTACTCCTTTGTCCGGCTCGCACGGTGGTGCGCCTGTGGGTGGTGCGGTCTCGGCGCGGGGTGTGCTCCGCGCGCGGGGTCATCCTTTCACGGCCCGTGCCGCCGGTACCATTGCACAGACTGCGGCGTCCGAACCGGAATCAGCGGTGTCGGGCGGGTGTTGGCGTCCGTGGGCGGAACCTCCTCCCGGCCCCGGACCACCTCACGAAGGACACCCGCAGTGACGACTGCCGCTGAGCGCAAGACCGCCGACTTCTGGTTCGACCCGGCCTGCCCCTGGGCGTGGATGACCTCCCGCTGGCTGATCGAGGTCCAGCAGCTGCGCCCGGTCGACGTGCGCTGGCACGTGATGAGCCTGTCGGTGCTCAACGAGCACCGCGACCTCCCGGCGGAGTACCGGGAGTTCCTGGACAAGGCCTGGGGCGCGGTGCGGGTCTGCGTCGCCGCCGCGGAGCAGCACGGGCCGGAGGTGCTGGGCCGGCTCTACACCGAGCTGGGCCTGCGTTTCCACAACCAGGGCCTGCCGCAGGACCGGGAGACGGTCGAGGCCGCCCTGGTGGCCGCGGGCCTGCCCGCCGAGCTGGCCGCCGCGGCCGACACGGACGCCCACGACGAGGCCCTGCGCGCCTCGCACAAGGAGGGCATAACCCTGGTCGGCGAGGACGTCGGCACCCCGGTGATCGCGGTCGAGGGCGTGGACGGCGAGCGGGTGGCGTTCTTCGGCCCGGTGGTCACCCCCGCGCCGAAGGGCGAGGCCGCGGCCCGGCTGTGGGACGGCACCCTGCTGGTGGCCTCCACCCCGGGTTTCTACGAGATCAAGCGCACCCGTACGGCCGGCCCGTCCTTCGAGTGAGCCGCCCGTAGCCTGCCCCGGCCCGCGGCGAGGCTCCTGACCTGCGGCGAGGGCCCTGACCTGCGGCGAGGGCCCTGACGTGCGGCGAGGGCACGCACCCGCGGCGAGGCCCCTGACCTGCGGCGAGGGCCCGGTACCGATCCCGGTACCGGGCCCTCGCCGCGGTGCGTCCGCGCCGGTCAGTGCCGGGCTGCGGCGGCCCGGCGCTGCTTGAGCAGCCCGGCGCCGCTGAGCAGCGCGACCAGCACGCCCGCCGCGTACAGCTGGTCGCGGTTGCCCTCGGTGGTGGTCATCAGGGCGAGGATGCCGGCCACGCCGGCCAGCGCGACCCAGGTCAGGTACGGGTAGCCCCACATCTTCACGGTGAGCAGCTCGGGCGCCTCGCGCTCCAGCCGGCGGCGCATCCGCAGCTGGGCGACGCAGATGAACAGCCAGACGACCAGGATCGCCACGCCGGTGGTGTTCATCAGCCAGGTGAACACCGTGGCGGGCCAGAACTTGGAGGCCAGCACGGCGGCGAAGCCGAACAGGCAGGAGGCCAGTACGGCCCTGCGCGGCACGCCGCCGCTGACCTTGGCCAGCGACCGGGGGCCCTGGCCGCGGCCGACCAGCGAGTACGCCATCCGGGAGGCGCCGTAGATGTTGGCGTTCATCGCGGACAGCAGCGCGACCAGCACCACCACCTGCATGATCGTTCCCGCGGCGGGCACCCCGAGGTGGCTCAGTACGGTGACGTACGGGCCGTCGGCGACGACCTTCGGGTCCTTCCAGGAGACCAGGGTGACGACCAGGGCCATCGATCCGATGTAGAAGATCCCGATCCGCCACACGGCGGTGCGCACGGCGTTGGCGACGTTCTTCTTGGGGTCGTCGGACTCGGCGGCGGCGATGGTGACGGTCTCCAGACCGCCGTACGCGAAGACCGAGGCGAGCAGGCCGACGATCACTCCGTCGATGCCGTTGGGCAGGAAGCCGCCCTGGCCGGCGAGGTTCGAGGTGCCGGGGGCGCCGGGGCCGATCACGCCGGCGATGCCGAGCCCGCCGAGGACCAGGAAGGTGACGATCGCGGCGATCTTGATCGCGGCGAACCAGAACTCGAACTCGCCGAAGTTCTTCACCGCGGTGAGGTTGCTGGCGCAGAAGAAGGTCATGAACAGGCCGACCCACACCCAGACGGAGACGCCGGGGATCCAGCCGTTGACGATCTTCCCGGCGGCGGTGGCCTCGGCGGCGACGCCGCAGCAGAGCATCACCCAGTACATCCAGCCGGCGGTGAGCCCGGCCCAGGGGCCGATCTCCTTCTCGGCGTGCACCGAGAACGAGCCGGAGGCGGGCCGGGCGGCGGACATCTCGCCGAGCATCCGCATGATCAGCATGACCAGGAGACCGGAGAGCACGAACGCCAGGATGATCGCCGGGCCGGCGGCCGCGATGCCGGCGCCGGAGCCGACGAAGAGGCCGGCGCCGATCACGCCGCCGAGGGCGATCATCGACAGGTGGCGCTGCTTCAGCCCGTGGGAGAGCTGCTGGCCACCCGACGCCGGGCCGGCGGCCCGCCGAGTGCGTTCGGGGGTCCCGGTCGCCGGAGGGGCGGAAGTGGGGGCCATAGGGATGGTTCCAGACTGTGCGGTGTGCGGCATGAGCTGTCCAATATCCGCGACACCCCTGTCCATGCCAAAGATGACCGGCTCAGGCTCATCATGCGGACCGCACCGAAACCGGAAGTGATCATTCCATGACCAGGAGTTGTCGCGAGGCGGTTCCGACAACGCCCGAGGGCAGGGGTTTGTCCGAAACCGTGCCGTTCGCACCGTGGATCACCGCGTAGGTTCACAGGTGTTCACTCACCTGGACCTCACCGAGGAGCCCCGATGGCCACTGCCACCACCCCGATACCGCGCCGCGCCGTCCTCGCCGACCTGCTGCCCGCCGCCTCCACCCGCCTCGGCGCCCAGGCCCGCGACCTGGCCCTGGTGGCCGGCGGCGCCGCGCTGACCGGCGTGGCCGCCCAGCTGTCGGTCAACATCCCCGGCTCGCCGGTGCCGGTCACCGGCCAGACCTTCGCCGCCCTGCTGGTCGGCACCGCGCTCGGCGCCCGCCGCGGCGTCGCCTCGCTGGTGCTCTACCTGCTGGCCGGCATGGCGGGCCTGCCCTGGTTCGCCGAGGGCACCTCGGGCTGGGCGACGGCCTCCTTCGGCTACGTGCTCGGCTTCGTCGTCGCCGCCGCCCTGACCGGCGCGCTGGCCCGCCGCGGCGCCGACCGCACCCCGGTCAACACCGCCGTCACCATGGTCCTCGGCAGCCTCGCCATCTACGCGGTCGGCGTCCCGTACCTGGCGCTGTCGCTGCACGTGTCGCTCGCCCGCGCCGCCGAACTCGGCCTCTACCCGTACCTGGTCGGCGACGCCCTCAAGGCCGCCCTCGCCGCCGGCGCCCTGCCGCTGGCCTGGAAGCTGCTCGGCCGGCGCTGACCGCGCCGTCGGCGCCCCCCGTCGGCGCACCCGTTGTCGGGCCCGGGCGCACGCGCATGCCACACTCATGGGCATGCGCGTGTACCTGGGCTCCGACCATGCCGGATACGAACTGAAGAACCACCTCGTGGAGTGGCTCAAGGGGGCCGGCCACGAGCCGGTCGACTGCGGGCCGCACATCTACGACGCCGAGGACGACTACCCGCCGTTCTGCCTGCGTGCCGCCGAGCGCACCGCCGCCGACGAGGACGCCCTGGGCATCGTGATCGGCGGCTCGGGCAACGGCGAGGCGATCGCCGCCAACAAGGTCAAGGGCGTCCGGGCCGCACTGGCCTGGAGCGTGCAGACCGCCGAGCTCGGCCGTCAGCACAACAACGCCAACGTGATCTCCATCGGCGGCCGCATGCACACCCAGGACGAGGCCACCGAGTTCGTCAAGGTCTTCCTGGAGACCCCGTACAGCGGCGAGCCCCGGCACACCCGCCGGATCGAGATGCTGAGCGAGTACGAGACCACCGGCGAACTCCCGCCGATCCCGGCCCACCACCCGCAGGGCTGATCCGCCACCCACCGTCCCCGGCGGCCGGCCCGGGCTGATGACCGCCACCGCGGTGGCCGCCCGGCTCGGCGACGACCAGGTGGCCGCCCACCAGATCACCATGGCCCTGTTCAACTTCCTGG
>NZ_JBSFWR010000074.1:0-44484 GCF_053594915.1 Kitasatospora sp. NPDC002543
GCCACACCCAGGCCGTCCTCGCCCTGGCCCGCCGACGCGTCAACGTCCTGTGGGCCCTGATCCGTGACGGACAGTGCTTCCAACGTGGACTCCCCGTAGTAGCTGCGGCTTGACAACGTCATTAGGAGGTGACGGCGATCGCGGTGGCGAGCAGCCCGTCGCGGACCGCCCAGCGGCCGTCGAAGCCGTCGATCCGGCGGCCGCCGACCACCGGGCCGGGCACGAGCAGCCGGGCGGTGAAGGTGCCGTCGGGGGAGAGGTCCAGCTCGGCCTCGCTGAAGTCCAGGAAGAGCTGGGTCAGCGGGAACCAGGCCTTGTACACCGACTCCTTGGCGCTGAACAGGATGCGGTCCCACGGGACGTCCGGGTGCTCGGCGGCCAGCTCGGCCAGTCGCTGCTGCTCGACCGGCAGGGCGACGGCCTCCTGGACGCCCTCCGGCAGCGGCAGCGCGGGCTCGGCGTCGATGCCGACGGAGGCGAGGGTGCCGGCCCGGGCCACGGCCGCGGCGCGGAAGCCGTCGCAGTGGGTGAGGCTGCCGACCACGCCGTCCGGCCAGCTCGGGGCGCCGCGCAGGCCCGGGACGAGCGGCCGGTACGGGACGCCCAGCCGGGCGAGGGCCACCCGGGCGCAGTGCCGGACGGTGGTGAACTCGCGGCGGCGCTTGTCGACGGCCCGGGCGACGGCCGGCTCCTCCTCGGGCTCCAGCCGTGCCTCCGGCGGGTCGTCGTAGGCCACCTCGGTCACCACGACGTCCGGCAGCAGGTCCCCGATCATCCGTTCCCCCCTCGGTCGGCTGCGCGGGCCGTCGCCGCGCGGGACGAGGGTAACCCGGGTGGGCGGATCTTGGTACGGGGCCGGGGACCCACGGCCGGGCACCCGGCACCGAGGGCCCGCTGCCGAGGGCCCGCCGCCGGGGGCCCGCCGCCGGCGGTCCCCGTTACTCGAAGGCGGCCGCCGCCTCGCGCAGCGCCCGGACGACCGTCTCCGGGTCGTACGGCGCCGGCGCGCCGGGCAGGTAGGTGACGGAGTGCAGGGCGCCGGTGTAGCGGAAGGAGCGGTGGCGCTCGTACAGCGGCCAGGAGACGGGGGACTTGCGGTCGATGCCGACGCTGATGCCCTGGAACGGCGCCATGCCGATCAGCTGGTGGACCGGGCCGAGCCGGCCGCCCCCGGCCTCGTCGAGCGGCAGGCCGTCCACGAGCAGCCGGAACTCCCACTTGAGGTCGGCGACCGCGGTGGCCTCCAGGGTGACCAGCCGGGCGCCGGCCGGCAGCGGGCCGCCGTCGGCCTCCAGCAGTTCGCCGTACTGGTTGTAGGCGAGACGCAGCCGGCCGTCCTCGACGTAGAGGCTGTAGCCACCGCCCTGGTCGCCGTGCGAGACCAGGACGCCCTGGTCGCCCGGCCGGTAGCCGTCGAGCGCGACCTCGACCGTGAAGGAGCGGAAGGAGACCAGCCGGGAGGAGCGGTAGCGTTCCAGCTCGGGGGTGCCCGCCAGCAGGGTGACCGGGCGGCGCAGCCGCTCGGCCTCGGGGCCGCGCAGGGCGAGGGCGCCGCTGCCGTCGGCCAGCGGGAAGACCCCGTTCCGCCAGGCGGCGGCCTCCCAGGCGGCGGACAACTCCTTGACCAGTCCCGGGTTTTCGGCGGCGAGATCGTGGATCTCGGTGGGGTCGGTGCGCAGGTCGTACAGCGCCCACTCGCCGTCGTCGTACGGGGTGCCGGGGCGGTGCAGGGTGACCAGCTTCCAGCCGTCGCGGTAGTAGCTGCGGTTGCCGGTCATCTCGCAGTACTGCTCGTGGTGGGTGCTGGGGGCGGCGCCGTCCCGCAGCACCGGGGCGAAGCTGATGCCGTCGAGCTCCTGGACGGCTTGGCTCCGGCGCTCCGACGGCCTTTCCACGCCCGCGAGTTCGAGCAGGGTGGGGAGGATGTCGGTGACGTACTGGTACTGGGTGCGGACGCCGCTGTCACCCTCGGCGCGCGGCAGGCCGGCCGGCCAGGAGAGCACGAAGGGGACGCGGACGCCGCCCGCGTGGGTCTGGCCCTTGTAGAGGCGGAACGGCGTGTTGGAGGCCATGCCCCAGCCGCGAGGGTAGTGGACCAGGCTCTGCGGACCGCCGATCAGGTCGATCTCGCGCCGGACGTCGGGGTTCCAGTCGGCCGGCAGGTCGGGGTGGTGGACGAAGCGGCTGAAGTAGCTGCGGGTGCCCTCGGTGCCGCCCTCGCCGGTGCCGCCGTTGTCGCTGGTGAACACGATGACGGTGTTGTCGAGTTCGCCGAGCGCGGCCAGGGTGTCGGTGAGCCGGCCGAGGTTCTGGTCGACGTTGTCGACCATCGCCGCGTACACCTCCATGTAGCGGGCGTACAGCTCCTTCTGGACGTCGGTGAGTTCGTCCCAGGGGCCGACCTCGTACCCGGCCTCGGAGTTGCGCTCGGGCAGCTCGGTGCCGGGCGGGAAGTGGCCGGCGGCCAGCTGGCGGGCGAAGCGGGTGCGGCGCAGCTCGTCCCAGCCGCCGTCGTAGCGGCCGCGGTGGCGGGCGACGTCCTCGGGCTTGGCCTGGAGCGGGCCGTGCACGGCGTTGTGGGCGAGGTAGAGGAAGAACGGCTTGTCGGCGTCGTGGGCGCGCAGCGACTTGACCATCTTGACGGCCTGGTCGGTGAGGTCGTCGGTGTAGTAGTAGCCGTCGGGGAACTCGTCGATGTCCAGCGGGCTGTTGTCGCGCACGAGTTGGTGCGGGTGGAAGAGGCTGGTGAGGCCCTCCAGGACGCCGTAGTACTGGTCGAAGCCCTTCTGCAGCGGCCAGTTGGCTCGGTCGTCGGCGGCGCCGGAGGCGGAGTCCCGGGTGAGGTGCCACTTGCCGACCGCGTAGGTGGCGTATCCGGCGTCGTGCAGCAGCTCGGCCAGGGTGGGGATGTCCCCGGCGACCTCCATGCCGTAGCCGGGGAAGCCGGGGTCGGCGTTGGCGACGAAGGAGTAGCCGACCCGGTGCGGGTTGAGTCCGGTGAGCAGGGCCGCCCGGGCGGGGGAGCAGAGCGGCATGGTGTGGTAGTTGGTGAGCCGGACGCCGGTGGCGGCGAGGCGGTCCAGGGTCGGGGTGGGGATCTCGGCGC
Source organism: Kitasatospora sp. NPDC002543 (assembly GCF_053594915.1). Classification (NCBI taxonomy): domain Bacteria; kingdom Bacillati; phylum Actinomycetota; class Actinomycetes; order Kitasatosporales; family Streptomycetaceae; genus Kitasatospora; species Kitasatospora sp. NPDC002543. Next base: position 3,107 of record NZ_JBSFWR010000074.1, read on the forward strand.
CGAACGGGCCGATGTCGCTGTAGCCCATGTCGTCGATCAGCACGACCACGATGTTGGGCGCGCCCTCGCGCGGGCGGACCGGCCGCGGCCAGGCGGGCGTGGACTCGGCGAAGGTGCGGCCGACGGTGCCGGGGAAGCCGGCGTACGGGTCGCGGCGGTGCGGGTCCGGGCGCGATGGATCGGGGCGCGTCGGGCCGGGGTGCGACGGATCGGGGCGCGTCGGGTCGGGTTCGAGTGTGCTCATGTGAGGCTCCGCAGGGGTGGCTCGGGCGACGGGTTCAGACGGCGGACGCCGCGGGCTCCAGGCTCGGAACGGCGGCCAACAGCTCGGCGGTGTAGGGGTGTTCCGGTGCGGTGACGACCCGGTCGGCCGGGCCGGTCTCGACGATCCGGCCGCGGTGCATCACCGCGATCCGGTGGCTGACCCGGCGGACCACCGCCAGGTCGTGGGCGATGAACAGGACGGCCAGGCCGAGTTCGCGCTGGAGTCGGGCGAGCAGGTCGATCACCTGGGCCTGCACCGAGACGTCCAGCGCGGAGACCGGCTCGTCGCAGATCAGCACGCTCGGCTCGGGTGCCAACGCCCGGGCGATGCCGATCCGTTGGCGCTGGCCGCCGGAGAAGGCGCGGGGATGGCGGTCGGCCGTGGCCGGGTCCAGCCCGACCTGCGCCATCAGCTCGGCGACCCGGGCGGCGCGCTGCTCCCGGTCGCCGAGGCGGTGGGCGATCAGCGGTTCGGCGATGATCTGCCCGGCGGTCATCCGGGGGTTGAGCGAGGAGTACGGGTCCTGGAAGACGAGTTGGATGTCACGCCCCGGTGCGCGGTTCGAAGGCTCCTCACCGCGGAAGCGGATGCTGCCGGCGGACGGGGCCTGCGCCTGGACCAGGGCGCGGGCCAGGGTGGACTTCCCGGACCCGGACTCGCCGACCAGGCCCAGCGTCTCGCCGGGGTGCAGGTCGAGGTCGACGCCGTGCAGCGCGGTGACGGTGCGCCGCCGCGATCCGTACGTCTTGGTCAGGCCGCGGACGGTGAGCAGCGGCTCGGCCCCGGGGGTGCTGTTGGCGGCCGCCCGGGAGGGCTCCTCCAGTCTCGGTACGGCGGCCAACAGCTCGCGGGTGTAGGGGTGTTCGGGGTGGGTGAGGAGGTCGGCGGCGGCGCCCCGCTCGACGACCCGGCCGTGCCGCATCACCAGCAGCCGGCGGCAGGTGCGGGCGATCACCCCGAGGTCGTGGCTGATCACCACCAGGGCGGTGCCGGTCTCCCGGTTGATCCGGGTCAGCAGGCGCAGGATCTGCTGCTGGACGGTCGGGTCGAGGGCGGTGGTCGGCTCGTCGGCGACCAGCACCTCGGCGTCGTGCGCCAGCGCGAGAGCGATCATGATGCGCTGGCGCTGGCCGCCGGAGAACCGGTGCGGGTGGTCGCGCAGTCGGCCGGTGGCGTCCGGTATGCCGACCAGGTCCAGCAACTCGGCGGCGCGTTCCCGCCGTTCGGCCTTGCGCGACGGGCCGCCGTGGGCGCGCAGCGCCTCGTCCAGCTGGCGGCCGACGGTGAGCACAGGGTTGAGCGAGGACATCGGGTCCTGGAAGACCATGGCGATCCGCCGGCCGCGCAGGGCGCGCAGGGCGTCCTCGGGGAGGGCGGCGAGGTCCTGCCCGGCGAGCTCGACCGAGCCGGCGGTGATCCGGCCGCCGGGCGGCAGCATCCGCAGCAGGGCCAGTGCGGTGGTGGACTTGCCGGAGCCGGACTCGCCGACGATGCCCAGGGTGTCGCCCGCGGCGAGGTCGAAGGAGACGCCGTCGACGGCGGCGGTGCCGTGGTCGATGGCGGCGCCCGGGGAGCCGGGGCCTTCGAACCGTACGGTGAGGTCGGTGACTCGGAGCACGGCGGTCATCGGCGGATCCCCCGGTTCAGGGCCTCGGCGATCAGCGTGAAGCCGAGCACCAGGGCGGTGGTGGCCGCCAGCGGGGCGGCCGCGAAGGCCGGGTCGGTGGCCAGGTAGGCGACGGACTGGCTGAGGATGCTGCCCAGGGTGGGCTCCGGCGGGCGCACCCCGAGGCCGAGGAAGCTCATCGCGCCCTCGATGAAGACGCCGAGCGAGAGTGCCACCGCGGTCTGCACGATCAGCGGGTCGACGGCGTTGGGCAGGACGTGCCGCAGCAGCACCCGGGCCCGGGAGGCGCCGCCGACCCGGGCGGCCAGGGCGTACTCGCGTTCCCTCTGGACCAGGATCCCGGCCCTCAACTGCCGTCCGAAGCCGGGGATCTCGGCGAGTGCGACGACGATCACCACCGGCCAGCGCCCCGGGCCGAGGACGGCGGTCACGGCCAGGGCGAGGATCAGCCCGGGGAAGGCGAGCAGCAGGTCGAAGGCGCGCTGGACGGCGAGGTCGGCCCACCGGGAGGTGGCCGCGAGCAGGGCGGCGGAGCAGCCGAGCAGGGCGCCGATCGGCACGGCGGTGGCGATCAGCGCGAGGTCGGTCGCGATGCCGTGCAGCACCCGGCTGTACAGGTCGCGGCCGAGGTCGTCGGTGCCGAAGGGGTGTGCGGCGCTGGGTCCGGCCAGGGCGAGCGCGCTCTGGGCGTTCGGGTCGGTACCGGTGAGCAGCGGCGCGAGCAGTCCGGCCAGGGCGACGGTGCCGACCAGCGCGAGGCCGGCCAGGCCGCGTGGGCCGAGCAGTGCCGAGCGGTAACGTCCCCTCGGTGCGGACGACTTGAGGGCAAGAGCGGTGGTGGTCATCGGGTCACTCCCAGCGGATCCGGGGGTCGAGCCAGGTGTAGGCCAGGTCGGTGAGCAGTTGGACGGCCACGTAGACCGCGACCACGAGCAGCAGCAGGTCCTGCACCACCGGGTAGTCCCGGCGGATGACGCCCTGTTCGATCAGCTGGCCCAGGCCGGGCCAGGCGAAGATCCGCTCCACCAGGACGGCCCCGGCGATGAGGTGGCCGATCTGGAGGCCGAGGACGGTGACGGCGGAGGGCAGGGCGTTGGGCAGCGCGTGGCGCCAGACGATCCGCCGCCGGGAGACGCCGAGCGCGGTCGCGGTGCGGACGTAGTCCTCGGCGAGGGCGCGTTCGATGCCGTCCTTGAGGTAGCGGGCCAGCACGGCGGCGCTGGGCAGGGCGAGGCAGAGGGCGGGCATCGCCAGGTACTGCACGGCCAGGTCCGGTTCGGCGAGCAGGGATTCGTGGCCGCCGGGCGGGAGCAGTTCGAAGGAGACGGCGAACAGCAGGACCAGCAGCACGCCGGTGACGAACGGGGGGACGGCCAGCACACCGGTGGTGACGGCCTGGACGGCGGCGGCGACCGGGCGCCGCCTGGTGGTGGCGCCGACCACCGCCAGCGGCAGGGCGATCAGCACCACCAGCAGCAGGGCGCCGAGGGTGAGTTGGGCGGTGGCGCCGAGGCCGTTGCCGATCAGGTCGGAGACCTGGCCGCCGATCGCGTAGCTCGGCCCGAGGTCGCCGCTCAGCAGTCGGCCGAGCCAGCTCAGGTACTGGCCGAGCAGTGGCCGGTCGAGCCCGAGCCGGTCGCGGACGGCCTCCACGGTGGCGGGTGCGGCGTCCGGGCCGGCGAGCGTGGTGGCCGGGTCGCCGGGGATCAGCCGGAGGATGAGGAAGACCAGGAAGGAGGCGAGGACCAGGACGAGCAGTCCGCTGGGGAGGCGTTTCAGGAGGAAGGTGCGCATGGGGTCGTGGGCCGTCCTGCTCAGGCGGTGAGGTAGGCGTCGTCGAGGTTGAGGTAGCCGAACTTGTTGAGCGTGACGCCGCGGGCCCGGCTGCCCGCGACCTCGACCAGTCCGGTGATGGCGAGGTCGATCACGAACTCCTCGTCCAGCAGCAGTTCGGTGATCCGCCGGTGGAGCGCCGCGGCCTCGGGGCCGTCGCCGTCGGCGCGGTTCCAGGCCCGCCGCACCACGTCGGTGTAGTCGGGGGAGCCGAAGCGGGAGCTGTTCCTGGCCTCGTTGAACGGGTAGGCGCTCACCGCGAGGGTGGCGGGCCGGAGTTGGGCGAAGCCGTGGCTGAGCGTCCACAGGGCGGGCATGGACTGGGAGATCAGCTGCTTCTGCATGGTCGGCGAGTCGGCGGGCTGGAGCACCGTCTCGATGCCGACCTGCCGCAGGTCGTACTGGAGGATCTGCGCGATGGCGGTCGCGCCGGCCTCGTTGGAGTGGGCGAAGGGCAGGGTGATGTGTTCCGCGCCGGCCTCCTTGAGCAGCGCCCGGGCGCGCTGCGGGTCGTGCCGGTAGTGGGTGGCGTCGGCCTCGGTGTAGGCGGGGGAGGACTTGGGCCAGGGCACCGAGGAAACGGTGCCGTAGCCGCCGAGCGCCTGCTGGACGAGGCGGTCGCGGTCGACCGCCCAGGCGATGGCCTGGCGGACGCGCTTGTCGCGGACGTGCTCGGCGGTGACGTCGACGCCGATGTAGAGGGCGCCGGAGCCGGTGTCGTACTGCTTGATCCGGAACCGTGGGTCGCCGCGCAGGGCGGCGGCGTCCTTGCCGCGGACGTTGTAGGAGAGGTGGGTCTGGCCGGTCCGCAGGGAGGAGAGCAGCGATTCGGCCTGCGGGATGATCCGGATCTCCACCCCGTCGAGGTGGGGGCGGCCGGGGTTCCAGTACTGCTCGTTGCGGATGAAGGAGAGCGAGGACCCGGGCCTGCGTTCGGTGAGGACGAAGGGGCCGGTGCCGACCAGCCGGGTGCCGGCGACGGCGTCCTCGATGCTCTCCCGGTCCGGGACGATCATGAACTCGAAGAGGTCGAAGAGGTTGCTCACCGGGTGGGCGAGCACCAGGGTCAGCTCGAAGTCGCCGTTCTTGCGGAAGTCCGTGACGGCGGCGGCGGTGGAGCGCAACTGGGCCGAGCGGGCCGGGTTCTGGAGGTTGCGGACGGCGAAGACGACGTCGTCGGCGGTGAACGGGCGGCCGCTGTGGAAGCGCACGTCCTCGCGTAGTCTGAGGGTGACGCTCAGGCCGTCCGGGGCGAGCTCCCAGCCGGTGGCGAGTTCGGGCTGGGGCTGCAGCCGGTCGTCGTAGCGGGTCAGGGTGTTGAAGGCGAGGCGCTGGACGAGGGTGTTGGCGCTGACGGCGAAGAGCAGGCTCGGGGTGACGTCGACGCCGGTGGAGACGGTCAGCACGCCGCCCCGGCGCGGGGAACCGGCGTCCACGGCGGCGGCCGCGTTCCGGGCGTGCTCGACGGCCGACCGGCAGCCCGCGAGCGTCAGCAGGCCGGCGCCGGCGAGGCCCGCGCGCAGCAGCGTGCGGCGGCCCGGGGCGGCGGGGGGACGGGGGAGCGCGGTCATGGCGGTCCTTCGGGGCGGTTGCGGACGGTGGGCGGCGCGGGGATCCGGGTGGGGACGTGCGCGGGGACGCGTGCGGTGGGCGGCGAGGGGATCCGAGCGAGGACGTGTGCGGGGACGCGTGCGGTGGGCGTGGACGCGGCTACGGGCGGTGGGCTGCGGCCCGGTCCGCGGTGAGCGCGCGGACCGGCCGGGCGTACAGCTCGCCGAGCACCGGTGCCCCGGCGGCGACGGCGAGCACGTCCGGGCCGCGCTGCTGGGCGATCAGCAGTCCGGCGTCCCGGTGCAGGTGCGAGCGGAGGGCGAACTCGGCGCGGACGACGTCCAGATGGGCCGGATCGAGGGCGGTGAAGTGCTCGGTCAGGACGAGCAGGTCGGGGTTGACCACGTCGGCGAGCAGGGCGAGCGCCCGGCCGATCAGCCGGGCGCGGTTGCGGACCAGCCGGTGCGCCGTCGGATCGCCGCGCCGCACGGCGGCGATCAGCTGGGCCCGGTCCGGCCCGGTGGTGACCCCCTCGGCGGTGGCCGCCGCGAACAGCGCGGTGTCCGAGGCGGCCACCGAGAGGCAGCCGAGCCGGCCGCAGTGGCAGCGCGCCCGGCTGTCCGCGTCCGGGTCCGTCACCGTCCCGGAGACCGGGAGGTGGCCGAGGTCGCCGGTGGCCGAGGGCGGGCCCAGGTGGACCGTGCCCGCGACCGCCAGCGCCGCGTCCACCACGTGGCCGACGAACAGCTGCACCATGCTGCGGCGGGCCGCCGGGTGGCCGAAGAGGATCTCCGCCTGGGTGAGCGCCCGGGCGTGGTTGTCCACCTGGACGGGCAGTCCGGTGGCGCCCGCCAGGAGCTCGCCGAGCGGCAGGTCGTGCCAGTCCAAGGGGTCGTGACGGGCGATCACCCCGCGCTCCGGGTCGACCGAGCCGCCGGTGACGGCGCCCAGCCCGACCACCGTACGGCCGCCGCCCAGGGTGGCGAGCAGCCGGGGCAGCCGCGCGAGCAGCGGCTTCAGCAGGTCCGGGCCGGTGCGGCCGCGGTGTGGGACCTCCTTGCGCCGCAGCACCCGGCCGCGCAGATCGAGCAGCGCGACCGTGGTGAACGGCAGGCCGACGTGCAGCCCGGCCACGGCGAGTCGGTCCGGGTCCAGGTCGAGCGGCAGCTGGGGGCGGCCCAGCGCGCCCGGTCCGGCGCCGGCCAACTCCGGCCGCTCGCGCAGGAGTCCGAGCCGGAGCAGGTCCACCGTCTGCCGGGAGACGGCCGAGGCGCTGAGCCCGGTGAGCGCGGCGACCCGGCTGCGGGCGATCGGCCCGTGGTCGAGCACCGTGCGCAGGACGGCGGAGGCGTTGGCGTCCCGGCGGTCGTCGCCGGCGCGTGGGGCGGTGGGCGTGGCCCCGGGCGCGGGCGCGGGCGTGGTCACGGGCGTGGTCACGGGAACGGTCGCGGGCGTGGTCATGGGTGCGGCTCAGCCGTCGATCCCCCGGCTCTCCGATCAGTTGGCCGCTTCGAGCTCCTCGGCGGGCACGAGGCCCGGCACCCGCGGCGGGTCGGCGGGCTCCAGCAGCCGGCTCGGGGTGCCGTCCGGGCCGACCGGCAGGTCCCCGTCCAGGGTGATCCGGCGCACCAGGCGCGGCTCGTCGCCGTAGTCGGCGACCGCGTAGTGCTGGGTGGCGCGGTTGTCCCAGATCGCGACGTCGCCGACCTGCCAGTCCCAGCGGACGGTGTTCTCCAGCCGCTCCACGTAACGCTGGAAGAGGTCGATCAGGGCCTTGCTGTCGTCCCCCGAGACCTGCTGGATGCGCTGGGCGAAGGCCCCCAGCAGCAGGGTCTTCTCGCCGGTCACCGGGTGGACCCGGACGACCGGGTGCTCGGTCTTGAACGCGGTGGAGACGAACACGTCCCGGAACAGCCTGGCGACCTCGGCGTTGTCCGCCAGCTCGGGGCGCAGGGCGAGCCGGGCGGCGTAGTCGTAGTCGTTGGTGTGGACGGCGCGCAGGCTCTCGGCGAGCGCCTTCAGCGGGGCGGGCAGGTCCCGGTAGGCGGCCGCGGTGTTGGCCCAGACGGTGCTGCCGCCGGCCGGGGGGACCTCCAGGGCACGCAGGATCGAGGCCTTGGGGTAGGACGGGACGAAGGTGACGTCGGTGTGCCAGTTGTTGGCGCGCACGCCCTTGGTGGCGTCCAGCTCGAAGACGTAGCGGCCGTCGGCGCTGGGCACGGTGGGGTGGCCGACCGGGTGGCCGAGCAGCCGGGCGAAGGCCTCCTGCCCGGCGTCGTCCAGGTGCTGCTGGCCGCGGAAGAAGAGCACCTTGTGCTCGTACAGGGCGGCCTCCAGGGCGGCGACGGTCTCGGCGGGGAGGTCGCCGCCGAGGCGTATGTCGTGCACGGTCGCGCCGATCCGGCCGGCGACGGGGGTGAGGCGCAGAGCGGTGGGGGCGGTGGTGGTGGTCATGGCGGGGCCCTTCCGGGACGAAGGTGGTGACTTTCAGTGACGAATCGAGGGTGCGCGCAGCGGCGTTCGGGCAGCTGCGGGCGTACGGCTCCGCGGTGCGGCGAGCGGCGAGCGGCGTACGGGCGTGGCGGTCCGGGCTCGGCGGACGTTCAGCGGGCGAGCGCGCCGCGACGACAGCGGCGCGGGCAGCGGCAGCGGCAGGGGACGGGGCGGACGGCGGTGTGCATCGGCCCTCCTTCCTGGTCGCTGCGGATGGGCTCGGGCCTCATCGTGCTGAACCGCGCGGCCCCTGTCAATCGTCATCCTGCCTGGTGGGAGCAGGTGTTGCGGCTTCGTTTCGGCCGCTTGCGGCTCCTTGCCGCGTGTTGCGGCGGATGGCGCGGGGATGGCGGGCGTGCTGCGGGCGGGCGCTCGGGCTTGCCGCCCGGGGGCGGGGTTACTAATTTTCGGAGCGGAAGTAATCCGGGCCGGCGCGGGCGGTTCCCGCCCCGGGGCCGAGGCCTGCCCGGATCCGGGGCGGCGGTGACGTTCGGTGATCGCTCGGCGGGCGCTACTGCCCGAGCAGCCGGGCGAGGTCCAGCCCGAGGCCGCCCAGGACGGGCAGCGCGCCGAGGTCGGTCACGCCGGCGACCGGGATGCTGTAGCCCTGGTTCACCTCGCGGGGCGCCGCACCGGCGGCGACGGGCGCGGTGGCCGGGAGCAGGACGGTGCCGAGGATCAGGGCGACGAGCGAGGTGCGCATCTGAGGGGGCCTCCGGAGGGGTGGGGGTGACGGTCTGTCAACACCCTGTGTGCCGGGGCGGTCACGCATCTTCGCCCCTTCGGGCGCATTGGTAAAGATGCTTGCTTTGTGTTCATGCCAACATTGCGGAGGTCTGGACCACCTTGCGAGCGGGCGCATACCTTTCCTTCACAAGGACGGGCATTCGGTCGACGAACTGTCGTGCGAACGTGTCGAGTTCTGCATGTCATGGTCATGACCAGCCGTCTTCTGCACGGCAACCGGAGGGAACGAACCATGCGCGCCATCGGCAAGAACCTCAGGATCCTCGCGGGCGCCCCGCTCGCCGCAGCCGCCCTCATCGCCCTCACGGCCGGCTCCGCCAGCGCCGCGATACCGGTCAACCAGCCCATGACCGGCAAGGCCACCTACTACAACGACGCCGGCTACGGGGCCTGCGGCACCCAGATCAACGCCGCCACCCAGATGCTGGTCGCCGTCTCGCACACCTGGTGGACCACCGCCAACCCGAACAACGACCCGGTCTGCAAGGGCATTTCGGTCAAGGTCACCTACCAGGGCAAGACCATCACCGTGCCGGTGAAGGACCAGTGTCCGTCCTGCGACTCCACCCACATCGACCTCAGTCAGCCGGCCTTCGCCAAGCTGGCGCCGCTGGACAAGGGCGTCATCACCGGCCTGAGCTGGCAGTTCGTCAAGACCGCGCTGAACGGCAAGACGGTCGAGCTCTCCGCCCCGATCGCCGGCTCCACCATCGGCTGAGCCACCCCCGGACGACGGCGCCCGCCCCCGCCCGGCTCGCGGGGGCGGGCACCCGGCCCGTCAGGGGCCGGTGGTTCCAGCCGCCGCGGACGGAATCGCGACCTTTCGGAGCTACCGCCGCGCCCCGCCGGGCGGCAGGGCGCCGTCCGGCAGCGGCGGGGCCATCGCGAGCAGCAGCTGGACGGCCGGGGGCGCGGTGCGCGGATCGTGGGCGAGCCCCAGGGTGACGGTCGGCACCGGGGCGGTGAGGCGGCGCAGGCAGACGCCGGGTATCCGGAAGACCCGGGCCCGCCCCTCGGGGATCGGCGCGATGCCGTAGCCCGCCGCGACGGCCAGCAGGAGCTGCTCGTCGTCCGGCTCCTCCCGGACGATCCGCGGCGACCCGCCGGGCCACAGCTGTCCGGTGATCAGCGCGTGCATCCCGGGCCCGTTCTCGCGCGGCCAGAGCACCACCGGCTCGTCCACGATCCGGTGCCGGCCGATCCGGGCCCGGCTCCGGGCGAGCGGGTGGCCGGCCGGCACCGCGAGCAGCAGCTCCTCCTCGGCGATGATCCGGCAGGCGAGCTCCGGGACGTCCAGCGGCGGCCGGACGAACGCCGCGTCCAGCCGCCCCGCGAGCAGCTCGGCGACACTGTGCGAGGTCCAGGTGGTCTGCAGCGCGACGTCCAGCTGCGGGTACCGGTTGCGGAACTCCGTCACCAGGGCGTCGCAGACCCCGCCGCGGGCGGAGCGGGTGTACGCCACCCGCAGGCGTCCCTCCCGCCCCTGGACCACCGCGGCGAGCCGCTCCTCGGCCGCCGCCACCTCCCGCAGCACCCGCCGGGCCTCCTCGGCGACCGCCCGCCCGACCGGGGTCAGCGCGCAGCCCTTGCTGGTCCGTTCGACCAGCTGCACCCCGAGCTGCCGCTCCAACGCCTTGACCTGCTGGCTCAGCGCCGGCTGCGCCACGTGCAGCCGGCGGGCGGCCCGGGTGAAGTTCAACTCCTCCGCCAGCACGGCGAAGCAGCGCATGCGGCGCAGGTCCATCCGCGGGCCGGTCCGCGGGTCCGTTCGCGGGGCCGTTCGCGGGTCCGTCCGGCGATCCATCCGGCGATGATAAGCGCGGCTTATCGCCTCCGGACAGGTCCGGTCTTGGACGGCTTCCGGCGGGACAGGCTTTCCTGGAGACGGCCGCCGACACCCGGTGGGCCGCCCTTCGAGGGAGGAGTTCACGATGGACGTCGTCGTGGTCGGAAGCGGGATCATCGGGCTCACCACAGCGATCCGCCTGCAGGAGAAGGGGCTTCGGGTCGTCGTGGTGACGGCGGACGGCCTGCTGTCGACCACCTCGGCCGTCGCCGCGGCCGTCTGGTTCCCGGTCGCCACCGGCACCGACAAGCGGGTCGCGGACTGGTCCGCGACCGCCTTCGCCGAGTTCGCCCGCCAGGCCGAGCAGGGCGTCCCCGGCGTCTCGATGCGCAGCACCCGCATGCTGGAGCGCGAGCGGACGTCGGAGGGCCTGCCCTGGTGGGGCGGGGCCGTCCCGGACCTGCGCCGGCTGAGCGCCGCCGAGCGCGGAGCGGACTGCGCGGACGGCTGGTCGTTCACTGCCCCCGCCGTGGAGATGCCGCTCTACCTGCCCTGGCTGCTCGGCCGGTTCATCGACCGCGGCGGCGAGGTCGTCCAGCGCCGCCTCGACGCCCTCGACCAGGCCCTGGCCTGGGCGCCCGTCGCCGTCAACGCCACCGGGATCGGCGCCCGGCAGCTCTGCGACGACCGGGCGGTGCACCCGGTGCGCGGCCAACTCGTCCTGGTCGGCAACCCCGGACTGCCCAGCTCGACCCGGATCCAGGACGACCCGGCCGGCTACACCTACATCCACCCGCGCAGCGCCGACGTCGTCCTCGGCGGCACCTTCCAGCCCGACGACTGGAACACCACCCCCGACCCGGCCACCGCCGAGGCCATCCTCGCCCGCTGCACCGCCCGCATACCCGAACTCCGCGAGGCCCGCGTCCTCGGCCACGCCGTCGGCCTGCGCCCCGCCCGTCACGGCGGCCCCCGCCTCGAAGCGGAGCCGGGCGGCCGGATCGTCCACAACTACGGCCACGGCGGCGCCGGTGTCACCCTCAGCTGGGGCTGCGCGGACGCCGCGGCGGACCTGGTGGGGTGATCGGGGAGCCGCCCGCCCCCGCCGGGGGCGAGGGCGGGCGGTTCCTGGCCGCCCGTTCCGGCGGGCGTCGGGTGCGTGGATACCGGGTGCGCGGGCCTTTCGGATCCGGCACGGTGGGTGACGGCGGCGCGGAGTGTCCGCACCGAGAGGGGGAGTCAGCGGGATGAAGGCGCCGATGCTCTACGTCGTGGTCTGTGCGGGCGGGGTCGCGGGCGGGGTCGGGGAGCTGATCGCCGAGGCACGGCGGCAGGGGTGGGACGTCGGGGTGGTGGCGACGCCCGACGCGATGCCGATGATCGACGCCGAGGCGATCGCCGCGCAGACCGGCCATCCGATCCGCTCGGCCTGGCGGAAGCCCGGCGAGCCCCGGCCGCTGCCGGACCCGGACGCGATCGTGGTCTCCCCGGCCACCTTCAACTCGATCAACAAGTGGGCCCTGGGCATCTCGGACACCCTGGCCCTCGGCATCCTCTGCGAGTCGTACGGCTGGGGTGTTCCGGTGGCCGTCCAGCCGTGCCTCAGTGCCGCCCAGGCGGCGCACCCGGCGTACGCGGAGAGCCTGGCGAAGCTGCGGCGGATGGGGGTGCGGATCGCTGACTTCACGCCCGGCTCGTACAGCTGGACCCGGGCCCTGGAGCTGTTGCGGGACTGACAGGGTGGCTGATCGGGAGCGGCGATCCTGGCAGTGTGGAGGGTATGCCGACCGGGGCGGCCCGGGTAGCGTCCGGGCAGGTCAGCGAGGGTACGGGAGGTTTCCGGTGGCGGCGGTCAACGGCGGGGTGTCGTTCTGGTACGCGGCGGATGGGGTGCCCGGGGCGGGCCCGGCCCTGCCGGGCGACCGGGACGCCGACGTGTGCGTCGTCGGCGGCGGGTACACCGGCCTCTGGACGGCGTACTACCTGAAGAAGGCCGACCCGACCCTGCGGATCGCCCTCCTCGAACAGCGCTTCTGCGGCTACGGCGCCTCGGGGCGCAACGGCGGCTGGCTGTACAACGGCTTCGCGGGTCGCGGCGCGTTCGCCAAGCGGTACGGGCCGCAGCGCGCGGCGGCGATGCAGCGGATGATGGACGCGGCGGTCGGCGAGGTCGTCGACGTCGCCGCGGCCGAGGGCATCGAGGCGGACATCGTTCGCGGAGGTGTCCTCGAAGTCGCCCGCAGCAAGCCGCAGTTGGAGCGCCTGCGCGAACACGTCGAGGGCGAGCGGGCCTACGGCGAGGGCCGCGTCGAGCTGCTGGGCGCCGAGGAGGCGGCCGCGCGCGTCAACGTGGCCGGCACCCTCGGCGGCTGCTGGACCCGGTACGGCGCCCGCATCCAGCCCGCCAGGCTCGCCCGGGGACTCGCGCGCACCGTACGGGAGTCGGGCGTCGAGGTGTTCGAGGGCACGCCCGTCACCGCGATCCTGCCCGGCTCCGGCCACCGCCGGCCGCGCGCCGTCACCCCGTACGGCACCGTCACCGCGGACCGGGTGCTGCGCGCCACCGAGGGGTTCACCGCCGGGCTGCGCGGGGAGAGGCGCACCTGGCTGCCGATGAACTCGGCGATGGTCGCCACCGAGCCGCTGCCCGCCGAGTTCTGGGCGGAGACCGGCTGGGAGGGGCGCGAGGTGCTGGGCGACTTCGCCCACGCCTACATGTACGCCCAGCGCACCGCCGACGACCGGATCGCGCTCGGCGGGCGGGGCGTGCCGTACCGGTTCGGCTCGCGGACGGACTCGGACGGCTCCACCCAGGTGGAGACGGTGCGCCAACTCCGGCAGATCCTCGACCGGTTCTTCCCCGCCGCCGCGCACGCCAGGATCGACCACGCCTGGGCGGGCGTGCTCGGCGTCCCCCGGGACTGGTGCGCCACCGTCGAGCTGGACCGGGCCGGCGGGCTCGGTTGGGCGGGCGGGTACGTCGGCAGCGGGGTGACCACCGCCAACCTGGCCGGCCGCACCCTGCGGGACCTGGTGCTCGGCCGCGACACCGAGCTGACCGGGCTGCCCTGGGTCGGGCACACCGTGCGGCGCTGGGAGCCGGAGCCGCTGCGCTGGCTCGGGGTGCACGCGATGTACGCCGCGTACCACGCCGCCGACCGGCAGGAGGCGGCCGGCCGGGCCACCACCTCGCCGATCGCCCGGGTCGCGGACCTCGTCGCCGGGCGCTGATTCGCCGGGCGCCGAGTCCCCGGGCACTGAGTCTCCGGGCACCGAGTCTCCGGGCGCTGAGCCTTCGGAGCGCCCGCACCGGGAGCACCGGACCCGGGGCCGTCGAGCCCGCCATCACCGAGCCCGCCACCACGGAACCCGCCATCACCGAGCCCGCCACCACCGAACCCGCGGTCGCCGAACGGGCCCGGTGGGAACGCCGGGTTGACGGCTCGGCGTGCCGGACCGCGTTGCGCCGCCCGCCGCTGCGGCCGGCCCGCCAGGATGGCGGGATGACAGTGAACGAGGCGGTCCCGCCGCCGATGCCGGCCGGCCCGAGCCGTCGCGCCGATGGTCCGTTCGGACGTGCCGCCGAGCGGAGTCGGCCCGCAGCAACGACGGTGAAGGCGTGCTGAGGAGAACACTGCCGGCCCTCGCGGTCGCCCTGCTGCTCTGCGCGCCCGGCGGCGGCGCGTGGGCCAGGTCGCCGGGCTGGCAGGTGGCGGTCGTGGACCAGGCCTCGCGCGGTGTGCTGGTGTTGCAGAGCGCCGAGGAGCTGATGGCCTACCGCGGGCCGGGCCGGCTGCCGGTGGTCTGGGGCTGGAGTGCCGACCGGGTACCGGAGTTGGCGGACCTGGCCCCCGCGCGCAGCTGGACGAATCCGGACGAGGCGAAGTCCCGTGTGCGGCAGGGCCGTCGGTACCTCCTGACGACGGCCTCCGGGGGGTTGGCGGCGGTCGTGGAGGTGGCCACCGGCCGGATCCACTGGGCGGCGGACCTGGGGGCGTCCGTCAATCCGCACAGCATCGAGCTGTTGCCGGACGGCAACGTGGCGGTGGCCGCGAGCGCGGGCGGCTGGGTGCGGCTGTACGCGGCCTCGCAGGGCGCCCGGGCCGCGGCCCACGCGGAGTTCCCGCTGCCGGGCGCGCACGGGGTGCACTGGGACGGCCGGACCGGCCTGCTCTGGGTGCTGGGCGACACGGCGCTGACCGCGCTGCGGGTCGGCGGCACCGCGGCCGCGCCCACCCTCACCGCGGTGCGGAGCAGCCCGCTGCCGGACCGCGGCGGGCACGACCTGGCCGCCGTCCTGGCGGCTCCCGGGCACTTCTGGGTCTCCACGCTGGCCGGCCTGTGGCGCTTCGACCCGGCCGCCGACCGCTTCACCGCCGTGCGCCTGGCCGATCCGGCCGCCGAGCGGGACCTCAAGAGCGTCGGGGACGAGCCCGGTACGGGCCGGCTGCTCACCGTGGCGCCGGAGCACGAGGCGCCGTGCGACTGGTGCACCTCGGTGATCACCCTGCACCGGCCGGAGGGCGAGCGGTCGCTGCGCGGCACGCACCTGTACAAGGCGAGGTGGTGGAGTGTCTGGTAGCAGATCCCGGACTCCGGGGTACCGATTCCGGGGCGCGCGTCGGGGATACCACCCGAATTGCGGACGGCATTCGGATGATGGGGCATATTGTGTGTACCGACAAACTACTCCGATGGAGGTCAGTTTCCCGTCGCGGTCCGGAAACCAACAGTCGACCCCGGTCGGCTGGGATAGCGTCGTGGGGTCGGGGGGTCGACACCGATCCGGTGTAATCGAACGCTAGCTACTGGGCCGTAGCGGCCGAATGAGTCATGGAGAAAAACATGCGGAATTTCCCTGCGGAAAACCGGCCGGACGGAGTTGACGATCTTCAGCTCGCGATGGAATCTCTGGCAGCCTTCCCGTCCCGGAACGCGGGAAGCGGGGCGGACGTGACGGAACGGCTCGCCGCCGTCCACGACCTGTGCCGCGCGGTCGACGCGGTGCTGGACAGCCTGGTCGTCCAGGCGGCCGCCGAGGCGGCCGAGGAGGGGTGGACCGCGGCCCGGATGGCGGCCGAACACTCCGGCTACTACGCCAGGTTGCAGCGCGCGCTGCTCCCCGCCGGTGCCGGGATGACCCGGCAGTGAGCGCGGTGCAGCCGGGCGTGCACGCGCTGTCCTGCCCCACCCGGTGGAGCGACGTCGACGAGAACGGGCACATCAACAACGCCCGTCTGGTCGGCTACGTCCAGGAGGGGATTTACGACCTGTTCTGCCACCACGAAACCGCCGTACGGGAATCGCTGTTCCCGCACGGATTCCTTATCGCCAGGCACGAGATCGACTACCTGGAGCAGTTGCACCACCGGCCCGAGCCGCTCTCGGTGCGACTCACCGTGGAACGGCTCGGGCGGAGTTCCGCGCAGGTCGAGGTGAAGGTCTGCCGGGATCGGCTGACCTTTATGCGGGCACGGACGGTGGTGGTCGCGCGGGATCGCGAATCCGGCCGTTCGCGGGCGCTGAGCCAGGCCGAGCGGAGCTTTCTCGCGGCATTCATGACGGACCCGGCCCGCGCCCAGGCGGCCCTGGCGGCCACGACCGTGACCGCGGCGACGACGGTGGCCGCGGTGCCGTCGGCGACGGCCGCGGCGGTCGGTGCCGCCGCGACGGTGGCCGCTCCGGCCGTGGTCGCGGCACCGGCGGGCACGGCGCCGGTGGTCGCGGTGCCCCCCGCGCAGCGCGTACCGGCCGGTCCGGTCGGCAAGGGGCTGATGCCGGCCCGGCGGCCGCGCAGGCGGTGCCGCGCCTCGGCGGGGTGAACCGCCGACCCGGGCCGGTGGCGTGGTCGGCGCCGGCACCGGTCCCGCCCGGAGTCCGTACGGTTCCTTGACAGCGGGCCGGTTCCGGAGGCGCCGGGGCGAGTTACGCTGAGCAGCACGGGCACCGGTACGTTCCGCGGTGGTCACGGGCTGCGACCCCCCTCCTGGTCCAGGGCGAGCGGGCCGCCGTCGGTCCGGCCGGCGCCGCTGACCGGAAGGAGGACGCGATGACCATCTCCTGGGAGGACTTCCTCGCCCGTGTGGTGGAGCGCGGCGAGTACCGGGGCGAGGCCGAGGCGGATCACGCCGCCCGGGTCGTGCTCGCCCTGCTCGGCGAGCACCTGGTGGGGGCCGACCGGGCCGAGCTCGCGGACGCGCTGCCCGCCACCTACGCCCCGCTGCTGCGCGACGCCGGGCCCGCGGCCGAGCCGCTGACCGCCGAGCGCTTCGTGCAGGCCGTGGTGGGGTGGATCGACGGCGCGACCCCGGCGACGGCGCAGTGGGACATCGGGGCCGTGCTCAGCACCGTCGCCGATCTGGTCCCCGGGGAGCTGCTGGACCGGGTGGTCGAGCAACTCCCGGACGGCTACGACCTGCTGTTCGGCCACCCGGCACCGGCCTGAGCCCCGGGCGGACGCCCCGCCCGGAGCTGCGCCGGGCGCCGTCACCCCGTGGTGGCCCGGAACAGCTCCGCCCCCGGGCCGGTCAGCCCGACCGGCCCGGCGCCCGGGCGGAGGTAGGCTGACGCGCCTGCCGGAAGCGGGAGTTCGGCGCCGCCGGGGGCCCGCAGCCGGGCCCGCCCGCGGACGCAGAGCAGGATCTGCGGGGTGGGCAGGTCGATCCGGACGGAGGCGGCGCCGGGGCGCAGCCGGGAGAGGCCGAACTCCTCGGCGGGGGAGCGGAACTCCTCCTCGACGCCGTTCGCCGCCGGGCGCGGTGCGAGCACCTCGGGCTCGGCGGGGCGGAAGGACGTGACGGCCAGCAGGCCGTCCACGTCGACGTGCTTGGGCGTGAGCCCGCAGCGCAGCACGTTGTCCGAGTTGGCCATCAACTCCACACCCACGCCCCGCAGGTAGGCGTGCGGCACCCCGGCGTCCAGGTACAGCGCCTGTCCGGCGGTGAGCCGGACGTGGTTGAGCAGCAGTGCGGCGAGCAGTCCGCGGTCCCCCGGGTACTCCTCGGCGACGCGGGCGTACGCGGCGCAGGTCGCGGCGTGCGGTCCGCCGCCGGCCGCGGTGCGCCGCAGGGCCGCCGTGGCGGCGGCGAGTCCGGCGGCGTCGGCGTCCAGCCCGGCGCGCAGCAGTTCGGGCAGCACGGCCTCGGCGGGCCGGGCGCGCAGGGCGGCGGCCCAGGAGGGGAGCACCCCGAGGGCGTCCAGCAGCCGTGCGGTGGCGGCGGCCGGCCGGAATCCGCAGAGCGCCTCGAAGTCGCCGAGCGCGCAGAGGAGTTCGGGCTTGTGGCCGCGGTCCTTGAACACCCGCTCCGGCGCGTCCGGCGCCAGGCCCCGGGCCTGCTCGGCCGCGTACCCGGCCTCGGCCTGGGCACGGGTGGGGTGGACCTGGAGGGAGAGCGCCCGGTCGGCGGCCAGCACCTTGAGCAGGAAGGGCAGCGCCGGGCCGAACCGCCGTACGGTGTCCGCTCCGAGCAGGCCGTCGGGGTCGGCGTCGATCAGTTCGTCCAGCGGCCGCGGGGCGCCGTCCCCGAGGAGCAGGGACGGCGCCGACGGGTGGGCGCCCAGCCAGAGTTCGGCCTGCGGGGTGCCGTCGGGCGCGGTGCCGGTGAGCGCGGGGATGGCGGTGGTCGAGCCCCAGGCGTAGCGGCGGACGGGGTTGCGCAGGAGGGAGAACGGCGGCATGCGGGCGGCTCCGGGGAGGTTCAGCGGCAGAGCGCGGCCGCGCCGATCAGCCCGGCGTCGGTGCCGAGTTCGGCGCGGCGCACGTCCAGGCCGCGGATGTACGAGAGGGTGGCGTAGCGGTCCAGGTGGCGGGCGAGCGGGGTGAACAGCACGTCCCCGGCCAGGGCCACGCCGCCGCCGACGACGACCCGGGAGAGGTCCGTCAGGGCGGCCGTGGCGGCGATCCCGGCGGCCAGTGCCTGGGCGGCGCGGTCGAAGGAGGCGAGGGCGGTCCGGTCGCCCGCGGCGGCGGAGGCGGCGACGGCCCGGGCGGTGCGGTCGCCGTCCACCGGCTGCCAGCCCGTGGCGAGGGCCCGGCGGGCGATCGCGGTGCCGCTGGCGAGGCCCTCCAGGCAGCCGCGGGAGCCGCACGGGCAGGGCTCGCCGTCCAGGTCGACGGTGATGTGACCGAGGTGGCCGGCGTTGCCGCTGGGGCCGGGGCGCACCGCGCCGTCGAGCACCAGCCCGGCGCCGACGCCGGTCGACACGACCAGGCAGAGCGCGTTGTCGGCGCCCCGGGCGGCGCCCTGCCAGTGCTCGGCGGCGGCCATCGCCACACCGTCCCCGGCGAGGCGGACGGGCAGTGCGCGGGCCGCCACCGCCGGGTGGGCGGAGACCGCCGCGACGAGCGGGAAGCCGCGCCAGCCGGGGATGTTGACCGGGCTGACGGTGCCGCCCGCGAGGTCGACCGGGCCGGCGCTGCCGATCCCGAGGGCCGTCACGGCGGCCCAGTCGGCCGTCCCGGCGAGCCGCTCCAGCACCCGGTGCACCACGGCGAGGACCGCGGCGCCCGGCTCGGCGGCCGGAGTGGGCAGCTGGAACCGGTGCCGCAGCCGTCCGTCGGCGTCGACCAGCGCCCCGGCGATCTTGGTGCCGCCGATGTCGAGGGCGGCGAACAGCGGGGTGACGGGCACGGCGGGCTCCAGGGGTCGAGGGGCGGGCGGCGCCCCGGCCGCGGGGGCAGGGGCGCCGAACAGCGTAGGGGTCAGGCCGTCGCCCGCAGGCGCAGGGTGACCAGCTCGAAGGGGCGCAGCGCCAGGCGCACCGCGCCGTCCTCCACCGCCACCTCGCCGCGGGTGCCGTCCCAGGGCCGCTCCAGCAGGTCGCACGGGACGGCGTCGGCCAGCGGGAAGGAGGTGGTGAGCCGGCCCCGGGCGCGGCCGCCGCCCGCCTCGTAGACCCGGACGACCAGGTCCCCGCTGCGGTCGTCGGCGAGCTTGACGGCGCTCACCACCAGGGCGTCGTTGTCCAGCTCCACCAGCGGGGCGACCCGCTCGGCGCTGCCGGTCACGGTCCGCTCCGGCAGGCCGATCCGGTAGCCCTCGCGGACGGCGTCGCCGATCGCCGCGCCCGGCACCAGGGCGTGCCGGAAGCGGTGCAGCCCCTGGTCGGTCTTCGGGTCGGGGAAGCGCGGCGCGCGCAGCAGCGAGAAGCGGACCGTGGTGGTGGTCCCGCCGTCCTCGGCGCGCACCGCGCGGGTGACGTCGTGGCCGTAGGTGGAGGCGGTGACCAGGGCGACGCCCCAGCCGGGCTCGTCGAGGTGGACGAAGCGGTGGTTGCAGGCCTCGAACTTGGCGGCGTCCCAGCTGGTGTTGGTGTGGGTGGGCCGGTAGAGGTGGCCGAACTGGGTCTCGGCGGCGTAGCGCTCGGTGTGGACGTCCAGCGGGAACGCGGCCTTGAGGAACTTCTCGGTCTCGTGCCAGTCGACCTCGGTGTCGATGTCCAGGCGCTGCTCGCCGGCCGGCAGGGTGAGGGTCTGGACGACGGTGGAGGAGCCGAAGGAGCGGGCGATCCGCACCGAGGCGCCGGCCGGGGACGATTCGGCGGTGAGCGAGTCCAGGCCGGTCAGGTCGGTGACGGTGTTGCGGTAGAACTGGTCCACGTCCCAGGCGTCCCACATGTTGGGGAAGTCGGGGTGCAGCTGGAGCAGGTTGGCCCGGCTGCCGGGGGCGACGCTCTCCCGGCCGGTGGCGAGCTCGACCACCGAGACGAGCAGGCCGTCGGCGTCCACGACGGCCTCCACCAGGCCGTTGCGCAGCGTGAAGCCGCCCTCGGGGCGCTCGACCGCCTCGCAGTGGCCCGCCGGTGCGGCGAGCGCGGCGGCCCCGCCGGCCGGCACCGCCGAGCGGGTGTGCGGCGCCGCGTTGAACACCAGCTCGCGCCCGCCCTCGGCCGCCCCGGCCAGCGCCTGCTGGGCCGCCCCGATCAGGCCCTCCAGCTCGCCGGCCAGCGCCGCGTACGTCGCCTCGGCCTCGCGGTGCACCCAGGCGATGGACGAGCCGGGCAGGATGTCGTGGAACTGGTGCAGCAGCACCGTCTTCCAGATCCGGTCCAGCTGCTCGTACGGGTAGGCGAAGCCGGTGCGCGAGGCGGCGGTGGCGCACCAGAGCTCGGCCTCGCGCAGCAGGTTCTCGCTGCGCCGGTTGCCCTGCTTGGTCTTGGCCTGGCTGGTCAGGGTGGCGCGGTGCAGCTCCAGGTAGAGCTCGCCGACCCAGACCGGAGGGTTCGGGTACTCGGCCTCGGCCTTGGCGAAGAACTCGGCGGGGTTCTCCCAGCGGACGGTGGCCGAGCCCTCCAGGTCCTTCATCCGGGCCGCCTTGGCGACCATCTCGCGGGTGGTGCCGCCACCGCCGTCGCCCCAGCCGGTCGGGGCGAGCGAGTGCCGGGCGACGCCCTTGTCCTTGAAGTTCTTCGCCGCGTGGGCGATCTCGCTGCCCTTCATCGAGCAGTTGTAGGTGTCCACCGGCGGGAAGTGGGTGAAGATGCGGGTCCCGTCGATGCCCTCCCAGAGGAAGGTGTGGTGCGGGAACCGGTTCACCTGGCTCCACGAGATCTTCTGGGTCAGCAGCCACTTGGAGCCCGCGTTGCGGATGATCTGCGGCAGGCCGCCGGTGAAGCCGAAGGTGTCCGGCAGCCAGGCCTCGTGGTTCTCCACCCCGAACTCGTCCAGGAAGAACCGCTTGCCGTGCACGAACTGCCGGGCCATCGCCTCCGAGCTCGGCATGTTGGTGTCGGACTCGACCCACATGCCGCCGGCCGGGACGAACCGGCCCTCGGCCACGGCCTTGCGGACCCGCGCGTACACCTCGGGGCGGTGCTCCTTGATCCAGGCGAACTGCTGGGCCTGGGACATGGTGTAGCGGAACTCCGGCTCGTCCTCCAGCAGCGCCGTCATGTTGGCGGTGGTGCGGGCCACCTTGCGGACGGTCTCGCGCAGCGGCCACAGCCAGGCGGAGTCGATGTGCGCGTGGCCGATCGCGCTGATCCGGTGCGCGGAGGGCACGGCGGGCGCGGCCAGTACCGCCGTGAGCTCGGAACGGGCCTTCCCGGCCGTGGAGTTGACGTCCTGGAGGTCGATCGCGTCGAGGCAGCGCTCGACCGCGCGCAGGATCTCCCAGCGCCGGGGGCCGTCCACCGGCAGCTCGGCCATCAGTTCGCCGAGCACCTCCAGGTCCATCACCAGTTGCCAGACCGTCTCGTCGAGGACGGCGAGGTCCATCCGGGCCAGCTTGTACTGCGGCTGCTCGCCGGCCGTCTCCTTGTCGCCCAACTCGGTGGGCAGGAAGGGGTGGTAGTCCAGGATGACGGGGTTGGAGGCGGCCTCGACGTGCAGCAGCACCTGCTCTCCGCCGGCCGCCGGGGCGGCGATCCGCACCCACTGGTTCTGCGGGTTGAGGCCCTTCACCGGGGAGCCGTCCGGGCGGTAGACCAGGCCCTCGCACTGGAAGCCGGGCATGTTGGCGTCGAAGCCGAGGTCGATCAGCGCCTCGACGGTGCGCCCGGCCCAGGCCCGCGGCACCGTGCCGGTCACGGTGATCCAGCTGGTGCCCCACGGCGCGCCCCAGGCGTCGCCCACCGCGATCGGGGTGCGCGGGGCGGCCAGGCCCTCGGCGACCGGGACGGGTTCGCCGGGCGCCGTCCAGATGCCGACCTCCAGCGGGACGGACTCGGGGTACACGGCCGGTCGGATGCGCTCGTCCAGGACGCGCTTGAGGCGGGACTCGACCAGGGTGCGGTCATCGTGCATGTCAGCGGGCTCCGTTGCGTGGCTGAGGTGGGCGGGGCGGGGGTTGCGAAGGGGGGCGGGCTAGCGGGAACGTGCGTCGGCGGGGCGCACCACCTCGGTGATGCCGCGCGCGGCGAGGTGGGCGCGGTCCTCGGCGCGCTCGGCGAGCACCGCCGTCGGTCGGGCGCCGTCCTCGGCGAGGCGCATGAACGCCTCGTACACCGGTCCGCCCGGGCCGCAGACCGAGCGGTTCGGCGAGGTGAGCTCGTCGCCGGTGGCGACCACCACGGCGGTGCCGCGCGGCTTCGGCGGCTGCCAGGACCGGCGGGCCTCGGCGGCGGCCTCGGCGAGCCGGGCACCGGCCGGCTTGACGGCGCGGTCGGTGGTCAACAGCCCGAGGCTGTACTCCAGTTCGGGGAAGTCGGCGAGCGAGCGGTCCACGTCGTGCGAGCACCACCAGGTGACGCCCCACACGTCGGGGCAGTCCAGCACGGCCTCGACGGTGGCGCCGGTGAAGCGGGCCGCGTCCTCGGCGGTGATGTGCGGGGCGGGCGCGCCGACCTCCTGCAGCCAGACCGGGCGGGCCGGGTCGTCGGCCCAGGCCTTGGACAGCTCGACCAGGTACGCGGCGTGCTGCGCGGTGGCGGTGGAGTGGGCGCCGTAGCGCTGGGCGGTGCCGTTGAACACCCAGGAGTGCACGGCGGTCACGGCGCCGAGCCGGGCCGAGTGCCAGGGCGTGAACGGGTGCTCGTCCAGGTACCAGGCCGCGTCGTAGGAGGCGTGCAGGTGCAGCCCGCCGGGGGCGCCCTGCTCGCAGGCGTCGAGCATCCGGCGCAGCCAGGCCTCGGCCTCGGCGGGGGTGGCCCGGTCGGGGTCGGGGTGCGGGCCGCCGGAGAACTGGTTGATCTCGTTGCCGAGCGTCATCCCGAGGAAGTTGGGCCGCTCGCGCAGCGCGCCGGCGAGGGTCCGCAGGTAGGAGGCCTGGCCGTCGAGCACCTCGGGGTCGGTGAAGATGTTGCGCCGGTGCCAGGTCTGCGTCCAGGACGGCAGGAAGTCGAAGCTGGACAGGTGGCCCTGCAGCCCGTCCACCGCGACGTCCAGCCCGCGCTCGCCGGCCGCGTCCACCAGGGCCGTCAGCTGCTCGACGGCGCGCGGGCGGATCAGGGTGCGGTTGGGCTGGAAGACCGGCCAGAGCGGGAACACCCGGACGTGGTCCAGGCCGAGGCCGGCGATGGAGTCGAAGTCTGCGCGCACGGCGTCGAGGTCGAAGTCGAGCCAGTGGTGGAACCAGCCGGCGCTGGGGGTGTAGTTGACGCCGAAGCGGGGAGCGGTGGTCATCGGGGGGGCTTCCTCAACGGGTTCGGGGCGTACGGTCGGTGGGCTTCCCTGGCCGGGCTATCCCTTGACGGCTCCCTCCTCGACGCCCTTGAAGAAGAAGCGCTGGCAGACGCCGAACACCACGACGATCGGCAGGAAGGCGATCATGGTGCCCGCCGCGATCAGCCGGGGGTTGGCGGAGAAGGTGCCGTTGAGGTACTGGAGCCCGACGGTGAGGGTGTACTTCTGGGGGTCGTTGAGCACGATCAGCGGCCACAGGAAGTCGTCCCAGGCGCCGATGAAGGTGAAGATCACGATCACGCTGAGCATGCCGCGCACGTTGGGCAGACCGATGTGCCACAGCCGCTGCCAGACGTTGGCGCCGTCGACCAGCGCCGCCTGGTCCAGCTCGGCCGGCACGGCGGCGAAGGCGGTGCGCATCAGCAGCACGTTGAGCATCGCGATCGCGCCGGGCAGGGCGACGCCGGCCAGGCTGTCGGCCAGGCCGAGGCTGCGCACCAGGACGTACTGGGAGACGATGGTGACCTCGCCGGGCAGGATCAGGGTGGCGAGGAAGAGACCGAGGACGAGCTTGGCGCCGCGGAAGCGCAGCCGGGCGAGCGCGTACCCGGCCAGCGTGCAGCCGACCACGTTGCCGGTGATGCAGACCACGGCGACGATCACCGAGTTGAGCGCGTAGGTCCACACCGGGATGACCTCGGCGACCTTGCCGTAGTTGTCCAGGGTGGGCTGGTCGGGCAGGAAGCTCGGGGTGCGGGTGTAGACGTCCTCGGCGGGGCCCTTGAGCGAGGTGGACAGCTGCCACAGGAAGGGGCCGATCACCAGCAGCAGGACCAGCGCCAGGAGCAGGTAGCGGGCGGCGGTCTGCGCGGTGGAGGGGGTGTTGAAGCCGCGGGCGGGCTTCCTCTGCTTCCCGGGCTTCACGGAGTTCCCGGGCTGTGCGGAGTCCGCGGGGGCGTGGTCGGAGGTACGGACGGTGGTCATGGGCTCAGGCCGCCTTCCGGTTCAGCCGCATCAGGAACAGCATCGGGCCGAGGGTGATGACGAACAGCAGCAGGCTGAGCGCCGAGGCGTAGCCCAGGTGGCCGTTGAAGCCGCGGCTGTATATCTGGATCAGCATCACCACCGACATGTCCCGTCCGCCGGGTCCGCCCTGGCCGTTGGAGAGCACGTACAGCTCGGAGAAGACGCGCAGCGAGCTCACCGAGATCAGCGCGGAGATCAGGATCATGGTCGGGCGCACCCCGGGCAGGGTGACGTGCCAGAACCGGTGCAGCGGGCCGGCGCCGTCCACGGCCGCCGCCTCGTGCAGCTCGCGCGGGACGTTGGCGAGGGCGGAGAGGTAGATGACCATGTAGTAGCCGAGGCCCTTCCAGACGGTCAGGGCGATCGCGCTGAACAGCAGCAGCCACCGGTCGGTCAGGAAGGGGACGGGGGAGTCGGCCAGGCCGCTCTGCCCCAGCAGGCCGTTGACCAGGCCGCGGTCGTCCAGCACCCAGCCCCAGATCAGCGCGACCACGACGGCGGAGGCGATCACCGGGGTGTAGAAGGCGGTGCGGAAGAAGGTGATGCCGGGGATCTTCCGCTGCACCAGCAGGGCGAGCAGCAGTGGCAGGACGGTCAGCAGGGGCAGGCAGACCAGCATGAACACGATGCTGTTGAGCAGGGCGTCGGCGAGCTGGTCGTCGTCCAGCAGCCGGCCGTAGTTCTCCAGGCCGGTGAACTGCCCGCCGCCCAGGGGCTTGGCGTTGGTGAAGGAGAGGATCACCGTGTTGACGGCCGGCCAGAGGTTGAAGACGGCCAGCCAGAGTATCGCGGGCCCGGCGAGCAGCCAGGGGGTGAACCAGCGCCGGTGGGTCATGCCTTGCCTTCCTGGGGCCTGGGGGCGGTGCGGGTGCCTGCCGGGGGTGCGGTGAGGGGGCGGATGCCCGCCGCCGGAGGCGGTGGTGGGGCGGGGAGCGGCGGGCGTGGGGGAGGGCCCGCCGCTGTGCGCCGGTACGGGTGGGGCGTGGCGGGCCGGGCTGCGTCCGGTGGGGGCGTGGCGGGCCGCGCTGCGCCCCGTGGGGCGTGACGGGCCGCGCTGTGCCCGGTGGGATCAGCCCTTGAGCAGCTTGTTGCACTGCTCGACGGCGGAGTCCAGCGCCTGCTTGGATCCGGTCTCGCCGCTGATGGCCAGCGCGAACTGCTGCTTGATGATGGTGCCCATCGCGTCGTCCACCTCGACGGGCTGGATCAGCTGGGCCTTGGCGAGCGAGGTGAAGGCGATCACCTTGGCGTCGCCCGCGTTGGTGCCGTCGCTCTTGCTGAAGAACGGGTCGTTCGCGGAGGCCTTGGTGGAGGGGAAGACGCTGGTCAGGTGGGCGAAGGCGGCCTGGTTCTCCGGGCTGGTCACCCAGCGGGCGAGGGCCACGGCGGCGGCCGGGTTCTTGGTGTTCTTCGGGATGGACAGGCCCTGGACGTACAGCGGCGGGGTGGCCATCGCGGGGGAGGGGACGACCTTCGGGGCGAGGGTCGGGTTGTCGGTGGCGAGGCTGGTGATGAAGTTGCCGCCGCCGGTGGTCCAGGCCGCGGTGCCGGAGCTGAAGAGCTTGGAGTTGCCGGCGTAGGTGTCGGTGAGCACCCCGTTCGGCATCAGGCCCTCCTTGAAGGCGTCGCGGTACTTGTCGAGCAGCGCGGCGGCCTCGGGGGTGTTGAAGGTGAAGCTCTTCCCGTCCTCGGACATGATCTTCACGCCGATGTTGTACAAGTCCCCGATTCCGGGCTTGCGGCTCATCAGGTAGGCCTGGCCGCCGGACTTCTCCTTCATCGTGCGGGCCTGGGCGATCAGCTCGTCCAGGCCCGTCGGGGGCTTCTGCGGGTCCAGGCCGTACTTGCTCAGGAGTTCCGAACTCCAGTAGTTCACATCGGTGTTGAGGTACCAGGGGTAGCCGAAGGTGCCCTGGTGGCCGTTGAACCGGTAGGCGTCCACACCGCCGGCCACGTACTCCTCGGCGAGCTTCGGGTCGGCCTTGGCGACGTCCAGCAGGACGTCCTTCTTCGCCAGCGGGAAGGCGAAGTCCGGCGGGAGGTTGACCACGTCGGGCAGGGTGCCGGCGGCGGCCTGGCTGAGCACCTTGTCGGAGTAGCCCTCGCCGGGCTGGTCGAGCCACTCGACCTCGACGCCCGGGTACTTCTTCTTGAAGCCGTCGATCACGCCCTGCATGTAGTCCGTGAACTTCGGCTTGAGCGCCCAGGTCTGGAGCGAGACCCTGCCCTTGACGTCGCCGGTGGCGGCCGCACTCGCCACCGCGTCGCTGTCCTTGGTGTCGCCGGAGCCGAGTCCGCAGCCGGTGAGGGCGGCGGCGGTGAGCGCGGTCGTGGTCAGTGCCGCCCAGATTCTTCGCATGAGGGTCTCCCGGTCCTGGGGGTGGGTGGGGGATCGTGCCGAGCTTCGGGGTGTCGTCCCGGGACCGCGGGGGTGGCCGGATCTCGGGGTTGTGTCGGATTCCGCAACCTGACTTACTAAACCGGTCTAGCTATGCCAGGGACTATGCTCCCGCCTAAACTTGGATGTCAAGAGAGGAGTCGGATTCTGTGGGCAGACCGACGATCGCCGACATCGCCCGCCAGGCCGGTGTCTCCAAGGGCGCGGTGTCCTTCGCGCTCAACGGCCGCCCGGGCGTCAGCGAGGCGACCAGGGCCCGGATCCTGCGGGTCGCCGAGGAGATGAACTGGCGCCCGCACAGCGCCGCGCGGGCCCTGGGTGGAGCCCGGTCCGACGCCGTCGGCCTGGTGATCGCCCGGCCGGCCCGCACCATCGGTGTCGAGCCGTTCTTCAGCCAACTGCTGTCCGGTCTCCAGGCGGTGCTCTCGGCCGGCTCGATCGCGCTGCACCTGATGGTGGTCGAGGACACCGCCGCCGAGATCGAGGTCTACCGGGGCTGGGCCTCCGAGCACCGGGTGGACGGCTTCATCGTGGTCGACCTCCAGGTCAGGGACCCGCGCCTGCCGGTGCTGGACGAACTGGGGCTGCCCGCGGTGGTGCTGGGCGGGCCCGGCAAGGGCGGCAACCAGCTGCGGATCTGGGCCGACGACCGGGAGGCGATGCTCTCGATCGTCGACTACCTGGCCGCCATCGGCCACCGCCGGATCGCCCACCTCGCCGGGCTGCCGCACTTCCAGCACACCCAGCGGCGGATCCGCGCGCTGCGCGACGCCTCGCGCCGGCTCGGGCTGGAGGAGGCGGTGTCGGTGCCCACCGACTTCAGCGACGCCGAGGGCGCGGCCGCCACCAGGACCCTGCTGTCCCGGGCCCGGCGGCCCACCGCGATCGTCTACGACAGTGACGTGATGGCCGTCGCCGGGCTCGGCGTGGCGGGGGAGATGGGCGTCGCCGTCCCGGGCGAGCTGTCCATCGTCTCCTTCGACGACTCGGTGCTCGCCCGGATCGTCCACCCGCCGCTGACCGCGCTCAGCCGCGACACCTTCGCGCTCGGGGAGCAGGTCGCGCGCAGCCTGCTGGAAGCGCTGGACGGCGCCGAGCCGGGGCGGGACCTCCAGATGCCCACGCCGCGGCTGACGGTGCGGGAGTCCACCTCGCCGCCGGGGGCCGGGCCGGCCGTTCCCCCCGCGGTTTCCTCCGCGGCCTCCTCGGCGGCTTTCGCCGCGGTTTCCCGCTCCGGGGTGGATGCTGCGCACATCGTTGACAGCGGTTCTGAACCGGTTTAGCCTCGCAGCGCCGAGCGGCCACCGCTCGGCGCGCTCCGCCGCACCCGTCCGGCTCCCGCTGCCGGTCCCGCCGCTCCCACCGCCGCGCCCCTCCGTTCCCCGCCGCTCCCGTGCGCGCCGGGGGAACCCGGCGGCGGTGCCGCCCCACCCGACCCAGCACCGGCACGCCCGCATGCGGCCGGCCCCCGTCCACGACGGCGGGCCCGCCCCCACCCTCCTCCGCTCGATCGGAGCCACCGCATGTCACGACGCCTCCCCCTGCTGCTCAGCGCCGTCCTCGCGACGGCCGCCCTGACCGCCACCCCCGCGGCCCGGGCCGACCCGATACCCGCCGGGGCACCCGCCCCCGGACCCGCGGCCACCGCCGGCCCGGGCACCCAGCCCTTCGCCTCGTACTGGTACCCCAACAGCATCCTGACCTGGGACCCGGCCACCGACCCGGACGCCCGCTTCAACCGCTCCCGCGTCCCGCTCCAGCCGCGCACCAGCGACCCGGCCCTGCGGGCCAACCCCAACGCCCGCACCGGCGAAGGAAAGATCGCCTCGCTGGTCTCCTTCGGCCCCACCTCCGACAACCCCTCCCAGGGGTCCGCCGACCCGAACTACTACGCCTTCGGCTACTGGCAGTACGTCGACAAGCTGGTCTTCTGGGGCGGCTCGGCCGGCGAGGGCCTGATCCTCGCCCCCAACCCGACCGTGATCGACGCCGCCCACCGCAACGGCGTCAAGGTGTACGGCACGGTCTTCTTCCCGCCCGGCGCGTACGGCGGCCAACTCCAGTGGGTGCGCGACTTCGTCCAGAAGTCCGGCAGCCGCTACCCCGTCGCGGACAAGCTCGTCCAGGCCGCGCAGTACTACGGTTTCGACGGCTGGTTCATCAACCAGGAGACCGGCGGCGGGGACTCGGCCCTGGCCGGCGAGGTGCGCAACCTGATGCAGTACACCAAGGCGCAGAGCGGCACCGAGTTCATGTGGTACGACGCGATGACCACCTCCGGCGCGGTGAACTGGCAGAACGCCCTCACCTCCGCCAACTCGCCGTTCCTGCAGGATGGTTCGAAGCGCACCTCGGACTCGATGTTCCTGAACTTCGGCTGGTCGGCGAACGGCCTGGACTCCTCCCGGACGCTGGCCCGCCGGCTCGGCCGCAGCGAGTACGAGCTCTACACCGGCATCGACACCGAGGCCAACGGCTACAACACCGGCGTGGACTGGAACTCCCTCTTCCCGACCGGGAAGCCGCACACCACCTCGCTCGGCCTCTACCGCCCGGAGTGGACCTGGAAGTCCGCCACCGACCGCGCCGACTTCTACGCCAAGGACGCCCGCTACTGGATCGGCGCGAACAACGACCCCTCCCGGATCGACCTCTCGGCGAGCTGGCCCGGCCTGGCCGGCTACGTCGCCGAGTCCTCGCCGATCACCGCCAAGCCCTTCGTCACCACCTTCGACACCGGGCAGGGCGACTTCTACAACGCGGCCGGCACCCGGGTCGCCACCGGCGGCTGGAACAACCTCTCGCTCCAGGACGTCCCGCCCACCTACCGTTGGGTCGTCGAGTCGGCCGGCAGCAGGCTCACCCCGTCCGTCGACTTCACCGACGCCTACCAGGGCGGCTCCTCGCTGCGGCTGAGCGGAAAGCTGGACGCCGCCAACACGGTGCGGCTGTACCAGACGAAGCTCGCGGTCGCCGCGAACACCAAGCTGGACGTGGTGGTCAAGACCCCGGCCGCCGGGCCCACCAGGCTCAAGGCCGCGCTCTCCTTCACCGACGCCCCGGGCAGCTTCACCACGATCGACGTCGGCCCCGACTCCGGCACCGGCTGGGAGCGGCACACCCTCGACCTCTCCCCGTACGCGGGCCGCACCGTCGCCCAGATCGCCCTGCGGGTCGAGGGCAGCGACCCGGCGTACGACCTGCGCGTCGGCCAGATCGCCCTCTACGACGGCTCGGTGGAGACCCCGGCGGCACCGCCCGGCCTCACCGTCCTCGGCGCGAGCGACGTGACGCCCGGCTCCAGCCAGTCGCTGCGGCTGTCCTGGACGGCGGCGCCCGGCGGCAACGTGCACCACTACGAGGTCTACCGGCGCAACGCGGACGGCAGCCGCACCTTCCTCGGCGCCACCCCCAACGACGCGTACTTCGTCGGGCGGCTCGACCGGGCGGGCGGCGAGAACGCCACCACGGTGGACGTCGAGGCGGTGTCCACCACCTACGGGCGCTCCACCGCCGCCTCCACGACCGTGAGTTGGACCGGCACCCCGCCGACCTCCACCAACCTGGCGCTGAACCGCCCGGCCACCGCCTCCGGCCAGTGCAACGCCGACGAGGGCCCGGCCAAGGCCGTCAACGGCAGCGTCGGCGGCGGGACGAGCGACAAGTGGTGCACCCTGAGCTCCGCCAAGTGGCTCGAAGTGGACCTCGGTTCGGCGAAGCAGCTGTCGAAGTTCGTGGTCAAGCACGCCGCGGCCGGCGGCGAGAGCGCCTCCTACAACACCCGCGACTTCACCATCCAGGTCCGGTCGGGCACGGGCGATCCCTGGACCACCGTCGCCGACGTCACCGGCAACACGGCCGGCACGACGAGCCACCCGGTGAACGCCACCGCCCGCTACGTCCGGCTGGTGGTCGACACGCCCGCCCAGACCACCGATCCGGCCGCCCGCGTCTACGAGTTCGAGGCCTGGGGCGCGTAACCCGACGAGCCGGGGCCCGGGCCCCGGGCCCGCCGCGCGCAGCCCGAGGACCGGGCCCGAGCCCCGCCGCGCCACTCGCCGTGCCAGAGGAAAGGAACCCCCGTGCCGGTCACCATCACCGCCGTCGAGAGCACCGACCTGTTCGTCGGCCCCGAGGACGCCCCGCGCCAAGTGCTGCGGGTGCGGCTGGAGGGCCCGGCCGCCCGGATCACCGTCCGCGGCCCGGGCGTCCGCGGCGAGGCGACCGGCACGGGGCCGGTCGACGTCCCGCTGGAGATCGACGGGGCCTCTCCCGGGGACGAACTGCCCGTCACCGTCAGCGCCGAGGGCGCGACCGCCGACGCCCTCCTGGAGGTCGCCGAGCCCGGCTGGACGATGTTCATGGTCTCCCACTTCCACTACGACCCGGTCTGGTGGAACACCCAGGCCGCCTACACCTCCCCCTGGGAGCTGCTCTCCGCCGACGCCACCACCCGGCCGCTGTGGGAGCGCAACGGCTTCGCCCTCGTCGACGCGCACCTGGACCTCGCCCTGCGGGACCCGGTGTACAAGTTCGTGCTCGCCGAAGTCGACTACCTGAAGCCCTACTTCGACCAGCACCCGGAGCGCCGCGAGACCCTGCGGCAGCTGCTGGACCGCGGCCAGGTCGAACTCGTCGGCGGCACCTACAACGAGCCGAACACCAACCTCACCGGCGCCGAGACCACCATCCGCAACATCGTCCACGGCATCGGCTACCAGCGGGACATCCTCGGCGGCGACCCCAGGACGGCCTGGCAGCTCGACGTGTTCGGGCACGACCCGCAGTTCCCCGGCCACCTCGCCGCGGCCGGCCTCACCGGCAGCGCCTGGGCGCGCGGCCCGTTCCACCAGTGGGGCCCGATCCAGAAGAACTTCCGCGAGGCCAAGGACGACGCCCGGGTGATGCAGTTCCCGAGCGAGTTCGAGTGGATCGCCCCCGGCGGCGAGGGCGTCCTCACCCACTACATGCCGCACCACTACTCGGCCGGCTGGTGGATGGACTCCTCGGCCGACCTCGCCACCGCCGAACAGGCCGTCCACGAGCTCTTCCGCAAGCTCAAGCCGGTCGGCGCGACGAAGAACCTGCTGCTGCCGGTGGGGACGGACTACACCCCGCCGAACAAGTGGGTCACCGAGATCCACCGCTCCTGGGCCGCCAAGTACCTCTGGCCCCGGTTCGTCTGCGCCACCCCGCGCGACTTCCTCGACGCCGTCCGCGCCGAACTCGCCGCCACCGGTCGTCGGCCCAGCCCGCAGACCCGCGACATGAACCCGGTGTACACCGGCAAGGACGTGTCGTACATCGACACCAAGCAGGCCCAACGCGCCGGTGAGGTCGCGGCCGTGGACGCAGAGAAGCTCGCCACGCTCGCCTCCGTGCACGGCCTCGGCCGCTACCCGACCGCCGCGCTGGACAAGGTCTGGCGCCAACTCGCCTACGGCGCGCACCACGACGCGATCACCGGCTCCGAGTCCGACCAGGTGTACCTGGACCTCCTCGGCGGCTGGCGGGAGGCCTACGACCTCGCCTCCGGCGTGCGGGACGCGGCACTGGACGCGCTCTGCGCACAGATCTCCACGACGGGCGCGGGCCGGGCCCTCGTGGTGACCAACACGCTCTCCTTCGACCGGACCGGCCTCGTCACGGTCGAACTTCCCGACGGCGAACGGTCGGTGCGGGTGCTGGACGACCGGGGCGAGCCGGTGCCCAGCGCCGTCGACCGGGGAACGCTGCGCTTCCTGGCCGCCGACGTGCCGGCGCTCGGCTGGCGCACCTGGCGGCTGGTGGACGGCGTCGCGGAGCGGCCGTGGACGGCCGCCGACGGTTTCACGATCGAGGGCGAGCGGTACCGGGTCACCGCCGACCCGGCCCGCGGCGGCGGCCTCACCTCCGTCCACGACCTGCTGAACGGAAGGGAGTTGATCCAGGACGGCCGGATCGGCAACGAGCTGCGGGTGTACGAGGAGTACCCGCAGCACCCCGACTTCGGCGAGGGCCCGTGGCACCTGGTGCCCAGCGGCCCGGTGGTCGGCTCCGGAACCGGCGGGGCGGCGGTCCGCCGGGAGACCGGGCCGCTCGGTGAGCGCCTGGTGATCGAGGGCACCGTCGACTCCGTCCGCTACGAGCAGACCGTCACGCTCTGGCGCGGCCTGGACCGGGTGGACTGCCGCACCCGGGTGCTGGACTACTCCGGCGCCGACCGGCTGCTGCGGCTGCGCTTCCCGGTGGACGTCCCCGGCGGGCTGCCGGTCAGCGAGGTCGCGGGCGCGGTCGTCGGACGCGGCTTCGCGATGCCGGACGTGGACGCGGCGGAGGCGCCGTGGACCCTCGACAACCCGGCCAACACCTGGTTCGGGCTCGGCGCCACCGCGCGCGTCGACCTCACCGACCCCACGGGTACGGCCCTCGGCTCGCGTGCCCTCGGTGTGGCCGAGGTCGTCGTCCCCGCCCTGGACGACGCGGCCGACGCCCGTCCGCTGGTCGTCGCCCTCGCCCGGGTCGGGGTCACCGCCACCACCTCGGGGGCGGACTGGGCGCGGTACGGCTGGCTGGACGTGGACTCCAACCTGCCGGACTTCCGGGTCGTGGTCGGAGGGCCGGAAGTCAACGAGGCCGCACGGGAGTTGCTCGCCTCGGCAGGGGCGGAGCACGCGGCCGTCCTGAAGGAGCGGGGCGCGGTGTGGGTGCCCGCCCTGACCCCGCTCGCCGAGGTCTGGCGCCCGGACGCCGACCTGCGCGACCTGCGGGCCCTGCCCGCCCTCGTCGTCACCGACGTGGCGGCGCTGGTCGACGACCTGGCCGACGCGCGTGTCACCGCCGTCTGCCCGTCGGCCGTCCCCTCGTCGGCCGTCCCCCCGTCGGAGCAACTCGCCGACCACACCGTGGCGTTGCTGAGCTTCGGCCTGCCCGGCTTCGCGGTCGACGCCACCGGCGCGCTGCACCTGTCCCTGATGCGCTCCTGCACCGGCTGGCCCTCGGGCGTCTGGATCGACCCGCCCCGGCGCACCCTGCCCGACGGGGCGTCCTTCCAACTCCAGCACTGGACCCATGAGTTCGACTACGCCCTGGTGGCCGGTGACGGCGACTGGCGGGACCAGGCACTGCCCGCCCAGGGGCAGGAGTTCAACCACCCGCTGTACGCCCGGATCACCCCGGCGCAGGAGAGGCCGCTGCCGGCCGCGCTGTCCTGGCTGCGGGTCGAGCCGCAGCGCGAGGTGCTGCTGGGGACGCTCAAGCCGGCCGGCAACCCGATCGCCCAGGGCTCGGCGGCTCCGGTCGGCCCCGAACTCACCGTCCGGCTGGTCGAGGCGACCGGCCTCGGACGGTCGGCGCGGCTCAGCGGCGCCCTCGGGCTCGACTCCTTCCGGGCTGCCGACCTGCTGGAACGCCCGCTCCCCGCCGATGAGCCGGCCCTCGACCTCGCCGGTTCACGGATCGCCACCCTGCTCGCGACCCCGGCCGTCACCGCTTCGCCGGGCGAGGCGGAACTCGGCCCGACGGCGGAGGTCGCCCAGCCCGTCCACGCCCGCTACTGGCTCCACAACCGGGGCCCCGCACCACTGGGCTACCTGCCGGTGTCCGTCGGCGCCTCGCCCGGACTGCTGCGGACGGCGGGCGAGCCGGTGGAGCTCTCGGTCGCCCTCTCCTCCCAGCTGCGGGACACCGCCGTCGAGGGCACCGCCGCGGTGCTGCCGCCCGAGGGCTGGGCGACCAGCCTCGGCAGCCGCCCGTACCGGCTCGAAGCCGGAGCGCACCTGCGCTTCCCGGTCACCCTCACTCCGCCGGCCGGAACCGAGCCCGGGCTGTACTTCGCGGCCGTCCGGATCGAGCACGACGGGCAGCGGATCGAGGACGTGGTGACCGTCGCCGTCGGCGACCTGCCCGGCCTCCTTCCTGTCCCCGGTGACGCCCCCGAGGACTGGACGATCGCCCAGGGCACCAAGGCCGGCACCGGCCGCGACACCGGCCTGGACGTCGAGGTCGCGCAGGAGACCCTGCGAATCGCCCCCGGCGGCCGGGCCGCCCTCGCCGTCACCCTGACCAACCGCACCCGGGGCGAGATCCGCGGCGAGCTGCAGCTGGTCTCCCCGTGGGGTGCGTGGGAGGCCGTCGCCGACCCGCTGCGCGGCTTCACCGTCCCCGCCGGTGGTGCGCTGGTGGTCGAATTCCCCATCACCGTCCCCGAATCCGCCGACCCCGGCTCGTCCTGGGCCCTCGCCAAGGTGATGTGGTTCGGCCGCTGCCAGTACGCCCCGACCGTGGCCCTGGTGGTGGAGGCATGACCGCGCTCGGACTGCTCGACGGACGCCCGGTCCCCAGGACGGCCCTCGACCACCGCCTCGCCGCCCTCCGCGCCGGCCCGCGCGCCACCGCCCTTCCACGGCCCGGGAGTTCGGAGGACCGCCAGCTCACCCGCTGGGTCGCCCAGGTGCTGCTGACCGAGGCCCTGTGCGAGGCGGTGGCCGCCGAACGCGACCTGCCCGCGGGCCCTGACGGCCTCGCCCGGCTCGACCACCGGGCCGCCGTCGAACTCGGCTCGATCACCGCGGCCGCCTACGAGGGCAACCCGGCCGTCCGCGCCGTCTACGCGTCGGTGACGGCCGACACCGAGCCCTCACCCGCCGACGTCGCCCACTACCGCACCATGACCACCCGCCCGGCGGCCGAACGCTGGAGACTCGCCCTCCCCGACGGCGCGCTGGAGGCCGGCCCCGACACTCTCCCCGTCGCCCTCGCCGAGGCCCTCCGCGCGGCGCCGCCGGGCGAGTGGGTCACCGCCGGCCCCTGGACAGCCGCCCTCCTCGCCACCACGACGACTCCTGCGGACGACGACCCCACCCCCGCCCTGCGGGACGCCACCCGCCGAGCGGCCTTCGTCCGCTGGCTCGACCATGAACGTTTCCAACGCCTCACCCTGGTAGAGGGGTTGGAGCACCCCGGAGACCCCGCCCAACCCGACAACCACCACCGCCACTGAGCGGCCGACCCCCGCCCGCCGCGCTCACCCCGAGCACGGCGGGCGCGGGCCTGCCGACGGACGACCGACCGGACACATCGCCGCCCGGGCGTCGGCCGCCGGGAGCGTTGCGGCCGGGCCGGCGTCAGGCGGGTCGGCCGGCGCAGGCCGCGGCGGTGACCAGGTCGGTGAAGGCGGCTTCGGAGGCGTGCATCCCGGCGGGGTCGTACGGGTTGCGGGAGAGGACGACCTGGCGGCGCCCGGTGTCGTCGCTGAGCATGATGCTGCTGTAGCCGATGCTGTCGCCGCGGTGGCCCCAGAAGTCCCCGCACGGGGTGGGCGTGCGCTCCAGGCCGAGGCCGTAGTCGGCGCCGCGGCCGAGGCCGGTGGTGTGCTTCATCTCGGCGAGCTCGGCGGGCCCGAGCAGCCGCCCTCCGAGCAGTGCGGACAGGAAGGCGGCCAGGTCGGCGGTGGTGGAGATGCCGGTGCCGGACGGACCGGCGACGCTCGGGTCGAACAGCGTGATGTCCGCCGGGCCGCCGGGCAGGGGGGTGTAGGCGCGGGTGTGACGGCCGGGGACGGTGGGGTCGTTCTCCGGCAGGGTGGTCCCGTTCAGGCCGAGGGGCCGGATGATCCGGCGGTCGACCTCCTGCTGCCAGCTGCGGCCGGTGGTCTTCTCGACGACCATGCCGAGCAGGATGTAGCCGGTGTTGGAGTAATGCCAGTCCTGGCCCGGCGGGAAGTACTCGGGGTGGCTCTCGGCGACGGCGACGAGTTCCGCCTTCGTCCACGACTTCCAGCGGTCGGTGCTGAGCCAGGTCCGGAACGAGGCCTCGTCGGCGTAGGCGAAGGCCGGGTCCGAGGTGTAGTTGTAGATGCCGCTGGTGTGGTTGAGCAGTTGGCGGACGCTGATGCCGGCGCCGCCGCGCACGACGCCGGGAAGGTGCCGCTCGACGGGGTCGTCCAGGCCGATCCGGTGTTCCGCGACGAGTTGGAGGACGACGGTCGCCACGAAGGTCTTGACGGCGCTGCCGATCCGGAAGCGGTCGCGGGCCGCGGCGGGCTCGCCGGTGGTGAGGTCGGCGGTGCCGGCCGCGCCCTTCCACAGGGTGCGGCCGTCCTCGCTGACCCGGCCGATCGCGGCGGTGGCACCGCCCGGCGCCACCACGGCGCGCAGTCCGGCGTCCAGCGCCGTCCGGTCGACCCGACGCCCCGTGGCCGCCGCCGCGTCGCCGGTGCTCCCACCGCGGGCGCTCCCACCGCCGGCGTCCCGCGCGCTCGCGGCCGGGATCACCCCGGCCACCAGACCCGCTCCCGCCAGCACGACCGCCGCCATCCGAACGGCTCTGCTCGTCGACGTCCTCACCATGGCAACCTCCGTGATCTCCACCGGAAGTCGTCCTCAACTTCCGTTCGTGGTCTGGTGGTTGAAACCATCCCAGCGTTCCGGTGGCGGATCGTCGGACTCTGGGCCGACCTCGTCTCCCCACCAGGTCGTAGCCGTCCGGCCGAACGGCTACGACCTGCGCACGGGCCCGACCCCGACGGCCCCCGGAGGCTGGGCCCCGGCGCCCTCCGGGGTGCGCCCGCCCACCAGTGCGGCAGCGCCCGGGGCCGGCCCGGTCGGGGTGGTTCCGGCTTCCGGCCGGGGCCCCATCGCCTGACGGAGTGAACCTGCCCGGACTCGGCCGCCCGCGCACCGCGGGAGCGCCGAGGATCGGGTGCCGTGAGCCGGACGCCGTCGGAGGCCGGACCGGCCGGAATCGGGAGGACACGACGTGGACCCAGCGGAACTGCTGCCGATGAGCGACCTGTGCCAGGAGCTGTACGGCCTGTCGGGCGCCACCCGGGAGGCCTTCCTCAACTACGGCAAGGCCCTGATGGTGATCGCCGGAGCCGACGGCGAGGTCAGCGCGCCGGAACTCGACTGGCTGCTCGACCACCAGCGGCGGATGGGCGCGCCGGAGGACGTCATCCAGGCCTACCGGGAGTTCGACTTCCGCACGGCCGACCTCAACGACCTGCTCCCGGCCATCCGCACCGACGTGGAGACCTGGCAGGCCGCCCCGCACCTCGTCTACCACGCCATCAAGATGTCCGGTGCGGACGGTGTCTACGCGGCGGAGGAACGGGCCCAGGTCCTCCGGGCGGCCCGGCTGATGGGCGTGCCCGACGACATCGTGCTGTCCCTGCACGCCCTGGTGGACATGGAGCAGGCGGTGCACGACCTGCGCGCCGCGCTCTTCCATGTCAGCAGCGCGACCGACGCCGGCTGACGCGGGCCGACGCGGGCGTGCACCGACCGGCGGATGTGGGGAGCGGCCGGCGGATGCGGGCGCCAACGGGGGCGGGCCGGTGCCGCGAGGCTGCCGCGGCGCGGCAGCCTCGGTCCGGCGGTGCGAGGACAAACGGCGGCGGACGTACCAAGCTGGTGGGGGAGCGGCGGGCGCGGTCCCGCCACCGCCCCGTGCAGTAGGCCGCAGCCGGAAGAGGTCCGTACCCGGCAGTAGTCCGTACAGAAGGGTTCCGCCATGGCAGCCACCCCGTCCCCGTCCTCCGGCGGTCCGCAGCGCGCCGTGCGGATCGCCGCCCCGGGCGCGGCGCCCGAGCTGGAGGAGGTCCCGGCCCGCGAGCCGGGGCCGGGGGAGGTGCGGATCGCCGTGGAGGCGTGCGGCGTCTGCCACTCGGACCTGCTGATCGCCGGCGGTGCCCTGCCGGGCACGACCTTCCCGGTCACCCCCGGTCACGAGATCGCCGGCCGCATCGACGCCCTCGGCGAGGGGGTGGACGGCTGGAAGGCCGGCGACCGGGTCGCGGTCGGCTGGTACGGCGGAAGCTGCGGGCGCTGCGACGCCTGCCGGTCGGGTGACGGCATCCACTGCCCCGAGCTGCGGGTGCCCGGCGCGGCCTACCCGGGCGGCTACGCCGACAGCGTCGTCGTCCCCGCCATGGCCCTGGCCGCGATCCCCGACGAGCTGACCGCCGCCGAGGCCGCCCCGCTGGCCTGCGCCGGGATCACCGTCTTCAACGCCCTGCGCCGTTCGGCCGCCGGGCCCGGTGACACCGTCGCCGTCCTGGGGCTGGGCGGGTTGGGCCATCTGGGGGTCCAGTTCGCCCGCGCGATGGGTTTCCGTACCGTGGCCATCGCCCGCGGCGCGGAGAAGGAGCCGCTGGCGCGCGAGCTCGGCGCCGAGCACTACGTCGACAGCACCGCCGTCGACGTCGCCCAGGCCCTGCGGGCGCTCGGCGGGGCCAAGGTGGTCCTGTCGACCGTCACCAACGCCGACGCCATGTCCGCGACCGTCGACGGGATCGGCCGGCGCGGTGAGCTCGTCGTCATCGGCGTCTCCGTCGACGCGCTGGCGATCAGCCCGTTGCAACTGATCACCAACGACCGTCGGGTCTACGGCCACTCCTCGGGCACTGCCGTGGACACCGAGGACACCCTGCGCTTCGCGGCCCGCACCGGCGTGCGGGCGTGGATCGAGGAGGTGCCGCTGGAGGAGACCGCCGCCGCGGTGGCCAGGATGGCGAGCGGCCGGGCCCGCTTCCGCATGGTCGTCACCACCGGCCGCTGACGGCTCTCCGCCGACTGCCGGCCGCCGATTGCCGATTGCCGACTGCCGACTGCCGACTGCCGATTGCCGATTGCCGAAACGTCTTCCGCCGGAGGGCAGTTCCTGCCGCGCCGTGACCCGTCCCCGGAGCGCCGTTAGAGTGAGGCAATGACCGCCGCGCCGCAAGAGTCACCGATCACCGACGCCGAACGCGACGAGGCCGTGGCACGCCTGCAGGAGGCGTTCACCGAAGGGCTCCTCTCCTCCGAGGAGATGGACGACCGCCTCCACGGGGTGCTCACCGCGAAGACGCGCGCCGACCTCGCACCGTCCCTGGCCTCGCTCCCCGAACCCGCCCCGGACACCGTCCCCACCATCGCCGCCGTCGGCGGGCGGCTGGTGCGCCGGGGCGCGTGGCGGGTTCCGCGCAGCTTCAAGGTGATGTCCGCCTTCGGCCGGGTGCGCCTGGACCTGTCGAAGGCGGTCATCGAACACCCGGTGATCGAGATCGAGTTGGGGCTCGGTACGGGCAGTGCCAGGATCACCGTCCCGCACGGGGCCGTCGTCGACATCGACGGCTTCCAGGGCGGCTGGAAGGACGTGCGCTACACCCCGCCCCGCCGCGCCTCCGCGGGCACCCCGACGATCCGGATCACCGGGACCTCGGGCCTCGGCCGGCTGAAGATCCGGCACGCCCGGTTCTGAGGCCCACCACCGTACGAGGGCAGCCCCGGGAGACGGGCCCTCGCACTACGCCGAGGGGAGCGCCCCCTCCTCCGTGGACAGTGGACAGTACGCGGCGCCGGGCTGCGAGCGCTTCTCCATCGACACCGGTCGCCGCACCCCCCAGCGCTTCCGCAGTCCGCGCTGCGCCACCCGCGTCCGCGTCGCCGCCCACCGGGGGCGGAAGGAGGAGCGGCCCTGAGCCCCGACCGGCATGTGTTCGGGTGCTCCGACCAACGGCCGGCCCGGGACCCCCGCTGTCGAACTCCGGGCCGGGGCTCGCGCGCGCGGGCGACCGCCGGGCCTCGCCTCCGCGGTGCTGGGCGTGTCCCTGGGGCGGCTGTGCCGCCCCGGTGCCCCCGGTGAGGGATGTCAACGCCCCTGCCCCACTCCGCCGTTGACGAAGCTCGTTCGGCCGGGTCACGCTCGTCGGACCGCCGGGGCGGGCGGCCCGACGAGCCGCGCGTGTCGCACGCCGCACGCCGCACGCCGCACCGGCCCGGATGTCCACTGCGCACCCGTATGGAGGTACCGCCATGTCCAAGCGCCGTCTCGCCGTCCCCGGAGCCGCCGTCGCCGCTCTGACCCTCGCCGCCCTCTTCCTCCCGGCCGCCGGCGCCCAGGCCGCGCCGCCCGCCGACTCCTGCACCAACAACTGGAGCATCGACTCCGGTGAGGGCTACGCGAACGGGAAGTGGTGCAACTACGACACCAAGGTCGTCGGCACGGTGCACGACACCAAGGCGGACGGCCGCTGTCCCTACGTGCGCGGCAGGCTCTCCAACGGCGGCTACGCCGACAGCGACTGGGCCGGCGGCAAGGGCAAGTCCCGCGCCATCACCCTCCGCGCCCCCTCGGGCGCCCGCTTCACCGGCCTCAGCATGCAGTACATCAGCTGCTGACACCGGACGGCACCCGCTGGGCGTCG
Source organism: Kitasatospora sp. NPDC002543 (assembly GCF_053594915.1). NCBI lineage: Bacteria > Bacillati > Actinomycetota > Actinomycetes > Kitasatosporales > Streptomycetaceae > Kitasatospora > Kitasatospora sp. NPDC002543. Next base: position 44,060 of record NZ_JBSFWR010000074.1, read on the forward strand.
ACCACGGGCGGGCCCCGGCCGGAGGCCTCGTCGGGGTTCCCTCTGGGCCGGTGGTGCACCGCCAGAACCAGGCGCCCGGCGGCCTCTCCTCCTCCGCGCCGACGACCGTCCCGGGCCGCGCGTGATGCCCTGGGCGGTGTGCACGGTCGAGCGCCGTCCGGGCCGCCTCCAGGGCGCCCGGGCGGTTCCCTCCCGGGCTGCGCCACCCGTGGCGGCGTCACCGAGGACGGCCGGGCCGCCGACGTCGCGGTGACCGCCACCGTGTCCGCCGACGTCGGGCAGCGGATGTCCGACGCCGTCGAGGCCGCCCTCTGCGGCTGAGGCCGCGGGAACCCGTAGCCCTCGTACAGCTGGAGGCCGGCGCCGGTGAAGAACAGTCCCAGCTCGCGCCGGAGCGTGGAGCCGCCGCACATCACGCTGCGCAC
>NZ_JBSFWR010000075.1:0-43800 GCF_053594915.1 Kitasatospora sp. NPDC002543
GCGGCGTTGGGGTGCGTGCATCGCAAGGCGGAGGAGGGAGCCACTGCGGAGCATTGGCGACCGACGACAACGCGGCGAGGTGCGTGCCCCGGCGTTGCGCACCCGGCAAAGATCCGCAAGACACGCCCTAGCCTCGGCCGGATGACAGCCATCCTGAACGACGCCGTCCGCGCGCTGCTCGACGCGCCCGTCCCCGCCGTCCTCGCCACCCTCAACCCGGACGGGAGCCCGCAGACCTCGGTGGTCTGGGTCGGCCGCGACGGTGACGACCTGCTCGTCTCCACGGCGGCCGGACGCCGCAAGGAGCGCAACCTGCACCGCGACCCGCGGGCCAGCCTCACCGTCTACGACCCGGCCGACCCGCTGCGCTACGTCGAGGTCCGGGGCCTGGCCACCGTCACGGAGGACACCGGGCGCGCCCTCGCGGTCGCCCTCGCCGAGCAGTACGAGGGGCCCGGCGCCGGCCAGGAGTACCTCGACCTCCCGCCGGAGGTACGGCGCGTGGCCGTCCGGATCAGCCCGACCAGGGTCGTCGGCACCGCGACGACCGGCTGACCGGGGCGGCCGCGGGCCCGGAGTCCGCGACGGCGGCGGGGGTGCCCTCCCCCTGATCGGCAGTGGGGGAGGGCAGCTGACGCCGCGTCGGGTCCTTCGACGGATCGCCGTTCCGGGCCGGGCCGCGCTCCCGTGCGGCGCCCCGGCCGAGGACAGGGTGGGCCACCATGACGCGTGTGTGGAAGTTGCCGCTGTCGCTGCTGCTCGGCGGTGCCGCCGCCGCGGGCGGACTGGCGTTCACCGGGAGCCACGGGGCGGCCGTCCTGTACCTGCTGCTGTTCGCGGGGCTCGCGGTCATGAACTCGCCCCTGGTGTTCCCGAGTTCGCCCGGTGCGGCGGAGGCGCTGCGCCGCAGCGCGGTCGACGGCCGACCGGTGGTCTACTGGCGGCCGGGCTGCGCGTACTGCCTGCGGCTGCGCGTCCGGTTGGGGCGGAGGGCCCGGCAGTTGCACTGGGTCGACATCTGGAGCGACCCGGAGGCGGCGGCGGTGGTGCGGGCGGCCAACGACGGCAACGAGACCGTGCCGACGGTCGTCGCGAACGGCCGGCCGCACACCAACCCCGATCCCGGATGGGTGCGCGGACAGCTTCCGCCCGCCGCCTGAGCGGCGGGCGGTCCGGGCGCGGGGCGGGCGTGCGACGGTCCGGTGGGTGAACGGCCCGGCGGCGTACGGCGATCGGCACAGGTCGGCGCAGGTCGGCGCGGTGCGGACGGGGCGCGGAGGGCCCGGGCGTTGCGGTTCGGTGACATGGAAGGCTCAATTCCGTCGACTGTTCGTACTACCTTCGGTGTGGACGCGGCCCCGGCCTTCGGTCCCCGCGGGAGGGGCGTGAACTGCGCTCTCCTCACCCGTACTTCGCTCAGGAGAACCCGCATGTCCCTCTCGACGATCCGCCGTGCCGGCACCGTCCGTCGGTTGGCCGGAACCGTTCTGACCGCGGCCCTGCTGGTACCCGCGGCCACCGCCTGCTCCTCCTCGTCGGGCACCCGGGGTGCGGCCGCTCCGACCACCGCCGCGGCGGCCACCACGCCGGGCGCCGCCCCCACCGCCGCGCCGGCGGCCACCACGCCCGCCGCGCCGGGCACGCCCGCGGCGTCCGCGACGCACGGTGCCACCGCGCCGACCGCCACGCCCTCCGGGCGTGCGACGACCGCACCGGCCCCGGGGAACCAGCCCAAGCCGGGCGGCCAGGTCCGCACCGAGACCCTGGTGGACGGCAGCACGGCCGAGATCCGGACCCTCGGCGACCAGCACTATCTCGCCAAGGTCGTCAACGACGGCCAGGTCCTCGCCACCCTGGAGACGAAGGGGCACGACGACGGGCTCGACGGCAACGGCATGTTCGTGGTGCTCTCGCTGGACGGGAGGATCCACTCCTGGATGGGCGGCGCACACCAGGGGCCGGGCACCTTCAAGCTGGCGGGCGGCTGGACGGCCAGGGTCACCAGGACCGGCGACCTCCACTACCGCGCGGAGATCCTCGGCGCGGACAACGCGGTGTACGGGACGCTGGAGGCGAACCAGCACGACGCCGGCGTCGACGCCAACGCCGTCCACATCGTGCTCAGCGCCGGCGGTGAGATCAGCGCCCACGAGTGAGCGGCCTCGCGTGAGGGGCCGCGCGCGAGCGCGTACGGCTGAACGTCCGAGAGTGCGCGCGTCCCGGCGCCGGGGGCCGGGAAGCCCGGGACGCCGAACGGCGGTGCCACCGATTCGATCGGTGGTACCGCCGTTCGGCGTTTCGGCCCAAGTCGGCGCGCTGTCAAGGGTGTTGGGTCCAGGCCCGCGGCCGCACCCCGGCCGCCGGGGGCGGGGCCGGCGTTCCGCCGGATTCGGTCGTACGTCTTGTGCGATGTCATGGCCCGGTTCACACTTCCGATTTGCGACCGTGTGAACACCGTGCGTGATCACTTCTCGTTCCTCGTCTGCCGGAGGCGGTCCCCGGCTTCCGCGCGGCCTCCTCCGGCAGGGTCCGGAGAGCGCCGGCCCGTACCCCCGTGCGCCCCCGCGCGCCCACCCCTCGTCGTCCGTACTCCCACCCCACTCGAAGGAGCTCCGGATGAGGCACCCGTGCACCCCCACGCCCCGGCGGCGGTCGTTCGCCGTCCTGGTGGCCGCCGCCCTCGCGCTGGTCGGCCCGGCCTGGAGCGCCGGTCCGGCCGGCGCCACCCAGGCCGCCACCCCGGCCGCCGTCTCCGCCGCCCCCGACGCCGCGGCCCGCGCCACCGCCCTCACCCCGACCGGCGGCGGACCGCGCCTGGTCCGGGTGAGCGCCGATCCGCTCACCGACACCTCCGCCCAGCACGCCACCGAGGTGGAGCCCGACACCTTCGCCCACGGCGGCACGATCGTCTCCTCCGCCCAGGTCGGGCGGTTCGCCGACGGGGGCGCGGCCCGCCTCGGCTGGAGCACCTCGAAGGACGGCGGCGCCAGCTGGCGGTCCGGCATGCTGCCCGGCATCACCGCCTACCAGGGCGGCAGTTGGGCCCGCGCCTCCGATCCCTCGGTCGCCTATGACGCCAGGCACGGCACCTGGATGGTCGCCGGTCTGGTCATCGACGCGGGGCGCAACCCCGTGGGGGTGACGGTCAGTCGCTCCGCGGACGGTCTGGGCTGGCGGGACGCGGTGCGGGCGGTCGGCTTCGACGGCCGGTTCTACGACAAGGAGTGGATCGTCTGCGACAACTCGCCGGTCAGCCCGTACTTCGGCACCTGCTACATCGAGGTCGACGTCCCGTCCTCCGACAACCTGATGGTCATGTCCGTCTCCCGGGACGGCGGCAGCACCTGGTCCGCGCCGGCCGGCCCGTCCGGTGTCAACCTCGGCCTCGGCGGCCAGCCGCTGGTGCGGCCCGACGGCACGGTCGTGGTGCCCTTCTCGACCGACACCACGTCGATCCGCTCCTTCACCTCCACCGACGGGGGCCGCTCCTGGGGCTCCACGGTCCTGGTCGCCGAGGTCTCCTCGCACGAGGTCGCGGGCGGTCTGCGCGACGGCGAGGGCCTGCCCTCGGCCGAGATCGACGCCGCCGGCCGGGTGTACGTCGCCTGGCAGGACTGCCGCTTCCGTGCCGGCTGCCCGGCCAACGACATCGTCTACGCGACCTCGGCCGACGGCACCACCTGGTCCGCCGTGACCCGGGTGCCGATCGACCCCGTCACCAGTGGCGTCGACCACTTCCTCCCCGGCCTCGGCGTCGACCACGCGACGTCCGGCCGCTCCGCGAAGCTCGGGCTGTACTACTACTTCTATCCGGACGCCGACTGCACGGACGCCACCTGCGCGTTGGAGGTCGGCTTCGTCTCCTCCGACGACGGCGGCGCCGCCTGGAGCGCGCCCCGGACCGTCGCCGGCCCGATGCCGCTGTCCCGGATCGTCGCCACGGCGGGCGGCGCGATGGTCGGCGACTACCTCTCCACCTCCGTGCTGGACGGCAAGGCGGTGGCGGTCTTCGCGGTCGGCAGGGCTCCGACCGGCGGCCGGGCCTACGACGAGGCGATGTACGCCGTCGAGGGCGGCCTCGCCGTCCGGGGCGGCACCGTCCCCTCCAGCACCGGTCCGGTGCTCTTCGACGTGCCCGACCGGGGGCGGCACCCCTCGCCGGTGGTCCGCCACTGAGTGCCCGGGCCCGCCCTCCCGTCCCACCGGGAGGGCGGGCCCTTGCGTCCGCCGGCGACGCTCTCCTCGTCGCCGGCGGCTCCCCGCCACCGGTGGTCAGGTGGCCGGGGAGGGCTCGTCCAGGCCGAGCGCCCGGTCCCGGGCGACCTCGGCCTCGCGCTGCGCCAGGCGGAACCCCATGAAGACGACGAAGCCCGCGAAGACGAACCACTCCAGGGTGTAGCCGAGGTTCTGGAAGGCGCGCAGGGTCAGCCCGCTGCCGTCCTCCGGCCGCAGGCCCGCCACCGAGGTGAGGCCGTCCGGCGCGGCGTCGGCCGCCACCCAGCCGTCGTACACCGGGTAGGGGAGGAGGTTGACCAGGGCGGCCGGGCTGATGGTGCCCAGCTGCCCGGCCGGCAGGCCGCCGGCGATCGCGCCGCGCTTGCCGGCGTCCTCCGGTCCCTGGAGGCGCCCGGTGACGGTGACCGGGCCGGCCGGTGCGGGGGGTACCCGGTCGGCGGCCGGCGGGCCCGGGGCCCAGCCCCGGACCACGGCGACGGCGGGGCCCTCGGCGGTGCGCAGCGGGGTGAGCACGTAGGAGCCCTCCTCGCCCCCGAGGACCCGGGCCGGCACGAGCACCTGGTGGGCGGCGTCGTAGCTGCCCGTCGCGAGGACCGTGCGCCCGACCGTGAGCGTGGTGACCATCGGCTGGTCCCGGGTCAGCAGCCGTTCGATCGGGACGGCCTCGCCGGCCGGGCCGTCGGCGGCGTGATGGGTCGTCAACCGGTCTTGGAACCGGCCGAGTTGCCAGGTGCCGAGCCAGAGGCAGACCGTGACGGCCGCCAAGGCGACGAAGACTCCGGCCAGCCAGCGGGGAGTCGCGAGGAAGCGGTACGCGGGCTCACCGCTCCCGCGCGGGCTCACCGTTCCCACGCGGCCCGCCGGGGCTCAGCCGGCCGGGCGGCGCAGCACGGAGACGAGGGTCGCCTCGAGCGCGTCGAGGGCCTCCTCGGAGGTGAAGCGGCCGGACTCGACCTGGTCGCCGGCGGCCTGGACCAGGGTGTAGACGGAGGTGACGAGCCAATGCGCGGGGAGGTCATCCCGAAACGTTCCTTCCTGCCGCCCCCGGGTGATGAGGTGTTCCATCGCCGAGAGGATGCCGGTGTGGTGGCCGTGGACGGCTTCGGCCGGCAGTGCGTGGCGGGCGGCGTGCAGCATGCGCAGATTGCGGTCGAGCAGTTGCCAGGACGACCGGATGAAGGCCAGGAGGGCCTCGTCGGCCGGGCCGTGGGCGAGGTCGGTGGCGTCGACCATGGTGGCGACCTCGGTCAGGGCGCGCTCCATCAGCCGGCTGAGGAGTTCCTCGCGCGAGGAGAAGTGCCCGTACAGGGTGACCCTGCCGACTCCGGCGGCCGCGGCGATCTCGGTCATGCTCGCGTTGGGGTTCTTGCCGAGGCAGCTGGCAGCGGCGGCGAGGATCGCGGCGATGTTGCGCTCGGCGTCGGCCCGGCGGGGGGCGGCGCCGCCCCGCCGGGCCTTCGCGGCGCCGCTGTGGTGTTCGGATTCCATGAAACGGAGTCTAAAGACCGTGGGCGGGTCCTCTCGGTGGACGTGTCAGTGGACGTGGACGCCGGCGGGCATGTCGGCCTTGCCCTTGGGGATGACCAGCAGCCCGATGACCGCGGCGACCGCTCCGATCGCGGCCAGCGTGCTGTAGGCGGCGGAGAACCCGGTGTCGGTGTGGGCCGCGATGCCGGCCGCCGCGACGGTGGAGACGGTCGCGGCGCCGATGGCTCCGCCGACCTCGTGGAAGGTGTTGACCACCCCGGAGGCGATCCCGGCCTCGTGGTGGGAGATGAAGCCGAGCGCCGTGGTGGTCGCGGAGACGAAGACGGGGATGATCCCGACGGCCCCGATGACCAGGCCGACGATCACGCCCGCGGTGCCGCCGGTCAGGGAGAGCACGAGGGCGCCGGAGGCCGAGACGAGCAGCCCGCCCGCGGCGACCAGGCGCGCGCCGGCGTGGCCGATGAGGTGCGCCGCGAGGTGGGCGCCGACCGCCGTCGCCACGGCGACGGGCAGCAGCAGGGCGCCGGTGGACAGGGCGGACAGCCCGCGCACCTCCTGGAGGTAGAGGGAGCCGAGGAAGACGTAGCCGAGCAGCAGGCCGGTGGCGATCAGCATCAGGAAGGAGCCGGCGGCGACCGGACGCTTGGCGAGGATGCGCAGGTCCATCAGCGGGGAGGCGGTCTTGCGCTCGACCAGGGTGAACAGGGCGTAGAGCAGCACGGCGCCGACCAACGGCACCAGGGTGTCGGCCGAACCCCAGCCCGCGTCACCGGCCTTGATCAGGCCGTAGATGAGCGACCCGGTCGCCGCGGTGGCGAGGACCGCGCCCGGCAGGTCGATCCGGCGCTCGCCGTGGGTGGCGGAGGCGGTCACCAGCCGGGGGATGACGACGAGGATGCCCAGGCCGACCGGGACGTTGATGAAGAAGGCCCAGTTCCAGCCGGGGCCCGCGGTGAGCACGCCGCCGAGCATCGCGCCGACCGCGAAGCCGATGCCGCCGAGGGTGGCCCAGATGCCCAGGGCCTTGTGCCGCTCGGCGCCGTGGAAGGTGCGGGTGATGGTGGCCAGCGCGGCCGGTGACAGCAGTGCCGCGCCGACGCCCTGGGCGAGCCGTCCGCCGATCAGCACGGTCGCGTTCCCGGCGAGCCCGACCACCAGCGAGGCGGTGGTGAACAGGAGCAGGCCGGTGACCAGGAGGCGCCGGGCGCCGAAGGCGTCGGACAGCCGGCCGCCGAGGAGCATCAGGCCGCCGAAGCAGAGGGTGTAGGCGGTGACGGCCCAGGTCAGGGTCTCGCGGCTGAGCCGGAGGTCCTCGCCGATGCTGGGCAGCGCGACGTTGATCACGGTCACGTCCACGATCAGCATGAACTGCGAGAGGCAGAGCAGCGTGAGCAGCAGCCAGCGACGCGGGTCGGGCTCCGCTTGCGGATGGGCGTCCGACGGTGCGTGGGCAGCGTGAGTCATCAGGGGAACCCCTTATCTCAGACAGGTGTGTATGAGTTAAGGGATACCGCAGGACGGCCAAGTTGAACAACCCTGTATGAGTTAATGTCTCCCCCCGGAGAGTCCGCCCCCGGGCGTCTGGGGGCGCCGCATCGGCCGGCCCCTGCTTCCGCCTGGTGATTCCGCCCGCGGTCGACCCTTGACCCTATGCGTCATAGTAGTTAAGTTGGACATTGTGTTCGACTTGATGGTGCGCCAGAGGCGCCGTCGAGCTGACGTGACGACAGGTCGGTCGTTCCGCAGGGCCCTTGAGGACTCTCCGTCGCCTGGGCACATCCCAGCCCGGGTCCGAGCGAGCCGCCCCCGACGCGGGGCCGCGTCCTTGTGAAGGAGCTTCGTGAACGTCATCGCCAGACTGGCCGTGGCCAGAAGGGGATTGATCCTCGCGCTCACCGTGTTCGTCGCCGCCCTGGCGGGGTTCTACGGGGCGGGCGTCCAGCAGCACCTCGCCAACGGGGGCTTCCAGGACCCGTCGTCGGAGTCGATGCGGGTGGACTCCACCCTGGCCGGGGACTTCGGCACCGGGGCGCCCAACCTCGTCGTCATCGTCACCGGGCGCGACGGCCGCGGCCCGGAGGACCCCGCCGTGGTGGACGCCGCGTCCGGCCTGGTCCAGCGGATCCGCTCCTTCGACGGCGTCGTCTCGGCCGACTCCTACTGGACGTCCGGCCGGCCGGCGGCGCTGCGCTCGAAGGACGGCGAGAGCGGTCTCGTCCTGGTCCGGCTCAGCGGGAACGAGGGCACCTACCAGGCCACCGCGAAACGGATCGTCCCCCGACTGGGCGACGACCGGCTGGACCTGCGGTTCACCGGGATCGCCCAGACCTACGTCGACGTGGAGAAGGTCTCGGCCGACGACCTGCTGCGCGCCGAACTGATCGTCGCCCCGATCACGCTCGTCCTGCTGATCGCCATCTTCGGCAGCCTCGCCGCCGCCCTCCTCCCGCTGCTCGTGGCGGGGGTCGCCGTGGTCTTCACCACCGGGGTGCTCCAACTGCTCACGGAGCTCACCCCGGTGTCGGTCTTCGCGCTCAACGTGACCACCGCGCTCGGGCTCGGACTCGCCATCGACTACAGCCTGTTCGTCATCAGCAGGTTCCGCGACGAACTGGCCGCCGGGGCCGACGTCGGCCGGGCGGTGCGGACCACCGTGCGGACGGCCGGCCTGACCGTCCTGTTCTCCGGCCTCACCGTGGCCCTCTCGCTCTCGGCGCTGCTGGTCTTCCCGATGTACTTCTTCCGCTCGATCGCCTACGGCGGCATCGCGGTGGTCCTGGTGGCGGCGCTCACCTCGGTGGTCGCGCTGCCCGCCCTGCTCGCCCTGCTCGGCCACCGGGTGAACAGCCTCGACGTGTTCGGGCGGTTCCGGCGGCGCACCCCGAGCGGCTTCTGGCGCCGGCTGGCGCTGGGCGTGATGCGCCGTCCGGTCCCGGTCATGACCGTGATCGTCGCCCTGCTGGTCGTGCTGGGCAGCCCGTTCCTGTCCGCCTCGTTCAGCCTCGCCGACGACCGGGTGCTGCCCGCGTCCTCGCCGGCCCGCCAGGCGGCCCAGTACCTGCGCGACAACTTCGACGTGGGCGAGACCAACCCGATCCCCGTCGTGCTGTCCGGGCTGTCCGACGCCGACGCTCCGCGGGCGCTCCCGCCGTACGCCGAGCGGCTGTCCACCCTGCCGGGCGTGCGGCGGGTGGACACCCTGACCGGCTCCTACGCCGACGGGCGGCAGGTCGCGCCGCCGACGGAGGCGTCCGGCCGCTTCACCGGTCCGGAGGGGAGCTGGCTGTCGGTCGTGTCACCGGTCGAGCCGTACTCCAAGCCGGGCCGCGCGCTCGTGGCGGCCGTGCGCGAAGCGGACGGGGCGCCCGTCCCGGCCCGCGTGGGCGGGCAGGCCGCACAGCTGGTGGACACCACCCGTGCCACCGGCGACACCCTGCCGACGGCGCTGCTCATCATCGCGGTGACGACCTTCGTCCTGCTCTTCCTGTTCACCGGCAGCGTCCTCATTCCGGTGAAGGCCGTCCTCTTGAACCTGCTGAGCCTGACGGCTACTTTTGGATCGATGGTCTACGTCTTCCAGGACGGTCACCTGAAATGGCTTGTCGGTGAATTCACGAACACCGGCATGATCGATGCGACAATGCCCGTACTCATGTTCTGCATCGCTTTCGGGCTGTCGATGGACTATGAGGTCTTCCTGCTCTCCAGGATTCGCGAGGAATACCTGCGGAGCGGGGACAACACGCACTCCGTCGCGCTCGGCCTGGAGAAGACCGGCCGGGTGATGAGCGCGGGCGCGCTACTGATCGGCACCGTGTTCGTCACGTTCGCCTCCTCCGGGCTCACCCTGCTCAAACTGCTCGGGGTCGGCCTGGCGCTGGCGGTCGTCGTCGACGCGACCCTGGTCCGCGGCCTGCTCGTGCCCGCCTTCATGCGGCTGGCCGGCCGGGCGAACTGGTGGGCGCCCGGGCCGCTGCGCCGGCTGCACGACCGCTTCGGCCTGAGTGAGCATTCCGAGGAGATTCCGGAGGAATATCGCGACCGGCCGGATCCGATCGCGGGGCGGGCGCCGGCGGAACGCTCGGCCTGACCTGGGTGCGGGCGGCTCCCGCTGCCGGGATCCGCCCGTTCCGGCGAAATTCGTTGACGCTCGACCGGGGCCCGGCTAGGGTTCCGACGGTAGAAATTCCGAGCGAATGTAAATGGCTCGGAACGCGCTATGGAGATTTCGAAAAGTGTCATCACGGGGAGAATGGGAAATGGCGTCGAACCTGCTCAGAGAAATGCCCGGCGAGGAAATCGAACTGCGGATCCCGAGCCGGGCCGAGGGCCCCGAGCTGCCGGCCGCGCCGCACTCGGCGGCCGACGAGGAGCAGGCCGCGGTCACCGCCCACGCGGGGCGGATCGGCCGGGAGGCCTGGACGGCCGTGCGCCGCGAGGCGGAGCGCCGGGGGCTCGCCCCGGCCGACGTCCTGACGGCCGTCTGCGCCGAGGTGGTGCGCCTGTGGACCCCCGCGGACGAGTTCACGCTGGACCTGGTGCGGTCCGGCCGGGCGCTGCCACTGACCTTCGACACCCTCCCCGACGACACCTTCACCGCACGGGTGCGCCGGATCCGGCAGCAGCTCGACCGGGCCGGGAGCGGCGCCACGGTCCGGGCGGACGAGCCGGACCGATGTCGTCCGACCTGGCAGGCCACCGAGGAGGCCGGCGGGCTCTCCTTCGCATGGAACGTCCACGAAGCACTGCTGCCCGACGGCCTGCCGGCCGACCTGACGGCGGTCTGCGCCGCGGCCCTCCACCGGCTGGCGGCCGACCAGGACGCCTGGGACGGCCGGGCCCGCCTCACCGCGCTGCCGCACTGGCAGGCCGCCGAGCGCGCCGAGGCCAACAGCACCGCCGAGCCGATCCCCGTCACCACCCTCGGCCGCCTGGTCGAGGAACGGGCCGCCGAACGCCCCGACGCCCTCGCCGTGATCGCGGACGACGGACAGCTCACCTACGGCGAGACCGTGGCCGAGGCCCGGCGCCTGGCCCGCCGTCTGACCGCGCTCGACGCGAAGCCGGGCAGCCTGGTCGGCGTCGTCGTGGAGAAGGGCCGGGCCCAGGTGCCCGCCGTCCTCGGGGTCGCCCTCTCCGGCGCCGCCTACCTGCCCGTCGACCCGCAGTGGCCGGCCGCGCGCCGGGCCCAGGTCATGGAGCAGGGCGGCGTGCGGATCGTGGTCACCACTCCCCGGCTGCGCGACGAACTGGCCTGGCCCACCGGCGTCCGGCTGGTCACCCTCGACGACGCCGAGGTGCGCGAGGCCTCCGCCGGGCCGCTCCCGACCGGCCCCGCACCGGAGGACCTGGCCTACGTCATCTTCACCTCCGGCTCCACCGGCCGGCCCAAGGGCGTGATGATCGACCACCAGGGCGCCGCCAACACCGTCCAGGACGTCAACCGGCGCTTCCGGATCGGCCCCGAGGACCGGGTGCTCGCCCTGTCCTCGCTCAGCTTCGACCTCTCCGTCTACGACGTCTTCGGCACCCTGGCCGCCGGCGCCACCGTGGTCATGCCCGCACCCGGCCGGGCCCACGACCCCGAGCACTGGTCCGAGCTGGTCCGGCGGCACGGCGTCACCGTCTGGAACTCCGTCCCCGCCCTGATGCGCGTCTGGCTGGACGCCCCCGCCCCGGCCGCCGCGGACGCCCCCGCCCCGACCCTGCGGGTGGTGCTGCTCAGCGGCGACTGGATCCCCGTGTCGCTGCCGGACGCGATCCGCGCCGCCCACCCCGGGGCGCGGGTCAACAGCCTCGGCGGCGCGACCGAGGCGTCCATCTGGTCGGTCACCTACCCGATCGGCGAGGTCCCGCCGCAGTGGAGCCGCATCCCCTACGGCAAGCCGATGGCCAACCAGACGCTCCAGGTGCTCGACCGCCGGCTCGACCCGTGCCCGGTCTGGGCCACCGGGGAGATCCTCATCGGCGGCGTCGGCGTAGCCAAGGGCTACTGGGCCGACCCGGAGCGGACCGCCGAGCGGTTCGTCGTCCACCCGGCGACCGGCGAGTACCTCTACCGGACCGGCGACGTCGGCCGCTACCTGCCCGGCGGCGACATCGAGTTCCTCGGCCGGGAGGACACCCAGGTCAAGCTCAACGGGTACCGCATCGAGCTGGACGAGATCGCCGCGGTGCTGCGCCGTCAGCCCGGCGTGGGCGACGCGCTCCTCACCGTCGACACCAACCCCGCCACCGACCGCCGGCAACTCGTCGCCTACCTCCTGCCCGAGGAGCGGACGGAGACGGCCGCCGCCCCGGACGGCGACGCCGCCTGGTCCGCCGCACGGGCGGCCGGCGAGGCCGAGCTCGGCCTCGCCGTGGCCGAACTCGCCGACGACATCGCGACGTTCGAGAACCTCTGGCAGCGGCTTGAGGCGCTCGCCCCCGCGGTCATGGCCCGCGGCCTCGCCCGGCTCGGCGCCTTCACCGCTGCCGGCGACACCGCCACCGCCGACGAGGTCGTCACCCGCAACGGCCTGCGCCCGCTGTACCGCGGCCTGGTCGCCCAGTGGCTCGCGGTCCTCGCCGCCGAGGGCCTGCTCAGTGCCACCGGGGAGCCCGGCCGCTACCGCGCCGAGCGGCCGTTCGACCCGGACGCGCTGGACGCGCGGATCGCCGCCGAGCTGGCCGCGTTCACCGTCTCCGGCCCCGACCGCGTCCTGCTGGACTACTTCACCGAGTGCGTGGACCAGCAGCTCCCGATGCTCCGGGGCACGGTCCGGCCTCTTCAGCTCCTGCTCCCGGACGGCGACTGGCGGGTGACCGAGGCCCTGTACGCCGCGAACCCGGCCGCCCGGCTGCAGAACCGGATCGCCGCCGCCACCGTGCGCTCCTTCGTGGAGCGGTTCCCCGCCGACCGGCCGGTCCGGATCCTCGAACTGGGCGCCGGCACCGGCTCCACCTGCGACCGGATCCTCCCCGAACTGCCCGCCGACCGCGTCCGGTACCACTTCACCGACCTCTCCACGGCCTTCACCACCGAGGCCCGCCGCCGCTACGAGAGCGTCTACCCCTTCGTCAGCTACGGCCTGTTCGACATCGACCAGGAGCCGGCCGCCCAGGGCCTGGCACCCGGCAGCGCCGACGTCGTCGTGGCGGCGAACGTCCTGCACGACGCGAAGGACCTGGGACGCGCCCTGGCCACCGTCCGGAGCCTGCTCGCCCCCGGCGGGCTGCTGGTGCTCATCGAGGGCACCGTCAACTCCCCGCTGAACATGATCAGTTTCGCCTTCCTGGAAGGCTTCGGGAACTACCAGGACCAGCGCGAGGCCACCCTGCTCGCGGTCCGGGAGTGGCAGGAGCAGCTGACGGCCGCCGGCTTCACCCGCTTCGCCTCCGTCCCCGACACCGGACCGGCCGTCCGCGCCCTGGTCCAGCACGTGCTGGTCGCGGGCGCGCCCGCCGGGCGGGAGGCCCTGGACCCGGCCGCCCTGCACAAGGTGCTGGGCGACCTGCTGCCCGAGTACATGGTCCCGCACCACTACCTGGTGCTCGACCGGCTGCCGCTGAGCGCCAACGGCAAGGTCGACCGGTCGGCGCTGCCCTCGCCCTGGCGCGAACGCGCCCCGGAGGACCGCACGGCGCCGCGCACGGCGCTGCAGGAGCGGCTGCTGGAGATGTGGGTCGACGCGCTCGGCCGCGACGACTTCGGGGTCGACGACAACTTCTTCGACCTGGGCGGCGACTCGCTGCACGCGGTGCGCGTCATCGGCCGGCTCCGCGCCGAACTGGGCATTCGGCAGAGCGGTGACGAGGCCGTCGACCTGCTGTTCCAGGCCCCGACCGTCGCCGAACTCGCCGCCGTGCTCGCCGAGCAGCTGGAGGCGGCCCGGTGACCCGGACCGACCCGGTGTCCCGGACCGACCCGGTGTCCCGGCACGCCCCCTTCCCGCTGACCCCGCTCCAGGAGGCCTACCTGGTCGGCGCCTCCCGGCTGGTCGAACTCGGCGGCTTCCTGCCCGCCTACTACGTCGAACTCGACCTGGTCGACTTCGACCCGGCCCGCGCCGAGGACGCGCTGAACCGGCTGCTGCGCCGGCACGACCACCTGCGCACCGTGGTCGAGGACGCCGGCGCCCAACGGGTGCTGACGGGCGACCGGACCCCGCCCGTCCGGCTCACCGTGACCGACCTGACCGGCCTCGACGAGCCGGCCCGGCAGGCCGAACTCGCCCGGACCAGGGAGCGGATGTGCCGCGAGGGGGTGGACCCCACCCACTGGCCGCTGTTCGCCCTCGTCGTCAACCGCCTGCGGCCGCACCGCGTCCGGGTCCACCTCGCGATGAGCCTGCTGCTGCTGGACGGCCGGGGGATCCGCCAGGTCGTCGACGAGTGGCGGACGTACTACCACGACCCCGCCGCCGAGCTCCCCGCCCCGGCGCTCGGCTACCGGGACTGCCGGCTGGAGCTGCTCGCGCACGAGGACAGCCCCGAGTACCGGGAGCAGTGGCGGTACTGGGAGGAGCGCCTCGACCGGCTGCCCGACGCGCCCCGGCTGCCGCTCGCCGGCCGGCCCGCGGCCATCGGCACGGTGCGCTTCACCCGCCGCACCCACCGGCTGACCCGGCAGCAGTGGCAGCGCCTGTCCGCCGCCTTCCGGCAGCACCGGGTGCTGCCGACCACCGCGCTCTGCCACGTCTTCGCCGAGGTCCTCGGCGCCTGGGCCGCCTCCCCGCACTTCAGCCTGAACCTGCTGCACCAGAACTGGGCGACCACCCGGCCCCACATGGCGGGCGTGGTGGGCCAGTTCGGCGCCACCCTCCCGCTGGAGGTGGACCTGGCGGGGTCCGGCGACTTCTGGGAGCGGGCCCGGCGGCTGCAGCGCCGGGTCTGGCAGGACCTGCAGAACGCCGACGTGGCCGGCGTGCGGATCACCCGCGAACTGGCCGCCCGCCGCGGCTGGACCTCCCGCGCCGCCCTGCCGTACGTCTTCACCAGCATGCTGAAGGCCGGGACCGCCACCGAGCCGGCGCCGACCGGCTCCGGCCGGGGCCGGCTCGCCTGCCGCGAGGTGTTCAGCGACCTGCGCACCCCCCAGGTGCTGGTGGACAACCAGCTCCACGACGGGACCGACGGCGGCGTCGACTGCGTCTGGGACGTCGTCGACGAGGCCTTCCCGCCCGGCCTGCCGGAGCTGATGTTCGAGGCGTACGGGCGGATGCTCGACGAGCTGGCCGGGCCCGCCGGGGCGACGGCCGCGCCGGACCCGGTCTCCGCCGGGCACCACGCCCGGATCGCCGAACTGAACGGGCCCGTCGCGGCCCCGCCGGCCGAGCGCCTGGAGGACGGCTTCCTGCGCCAGGCGGCGCTGCGCCCGGCCGCCCCCGCCGTGCTGACCGCCCACCGGTCGGTGACGTACGGCGAACTGGAGGCCCGCTCCCGGGCGGTGGCCTGCCGGCTGGGCGCCCTGGGGGTCGGCCGGGGGGACGTGGTCCCCGTCGTCATGACCAAGGGCTGGGAGCAGGTCGCCGCCGCCCTGGGCGTGCTGCGGGCCGGCGCGGCGTACTGCCCCGTCGACGCCGGCCTGCCGGACGAGCGGATCGCCCACCTGCTGGAGGCCTGCTCCGCGCGGGTCGCGCTGGTCCAGTCCCCGGCCGAGGAGCGGATCGGCGCGCTCGGCGAGCGCCCGGTGCTCTCCGTGGACGCCCTCGAACCGGCCGCCGGCCAGACCTGCGCCCGGGTCGGCGATCCGGCCGACCTCGCGTACGTCATCCACACTTCGGGCTCGACCGGCCTGCCCAAGGGCGTCATGATCGAGCACCGGGCCGCGGTCAACACCGTCCAGGACGTCAACCGGCGGCTGGCGCTCGCCCCCGAGGACCGGGTCTTCGGGATCTCCTCGCTGAGCTTCGACCTCTCCGTCTGGGACGTCTTCGGCGCGCTCGCCGCCGGCGCCGCCCTGGTGCTCCCGGAGGCGAGCCGCCGCCCCGACCCGCTCGGCTGGGTGCGGGCCGCGGTGCGGCACGGCGCGACGGTGTGGAACTCGGTGCCCGCGCTCGCCCAGATGCTCGCCGAGGTCGTCGAACAGCGGCCCGAGGCGGGCCTGCCGCCGGTGCGCGCCTTCCTGATGAGCGGTGACTGGATCCCCACCGAGCTGCCGGACCGCCTGCGGTCCGTCTGGCCCGGCACCCGGGTCGTCGCGATGGGCGGCGCCACGGAGGCCTCGATCTGGTCGAACGTCTTCGAGATCGAGCGGGTCGACCCGGCCTGGCGGAGCATCCCGTACGGGGTCCCGCTGCGCAACCAGACCATGCGGGTGCTGGACCACCGCCTGGACCTCCGCCCGCCGTGGGCGGTCGGCCGGATCCTCATCGGCGGCGTCGGGCTCAGCCGGGGCTACTGGCGGGACGCCGGGCGCACCGACGAGCGGTTCATCCGGCACCCTGGGACCGGCGAGCGCCTGTACGTCACGGGCGACCTCGGCCGCTACCGGCCGGACGGCACCATCGAGTTCCTGGGCCGCGAGGACCGCCAGCTCAAGATCCAGGGCTTCCGGGTCGAACCGGGAGAGGTGGAGACGGCGATCCGCGAACACCCCGCGGTGCGGGAGTGCGTGGTCAGCGGCGCGCCCACCCCGGGCGGGCAGCGGCGCCTGGTGGCGCTCGTCGTCCCCCGCGAGGGCGAGGCCCTCGACGGCCGGACGGTCCTCGCCCACCTGCGGACGCGGCTGCCGCACCACCTCGTCCCCGCGCGGCTGCACGTCCTGGAGAAGCTGCCGCTGACGGCCAACGGCAAGGTGGACGTCGCCGGGGCGCTGGCCGAGCTCGCCGCCCAGGCCCCGCCCGCCGGGCAGGCCTCCGCCGCGGCCGGGGGCACCGGCGGCGAGCTGGTCGACCGGCTGTGCGCGCTCTGGGCCGACCTGCTGGAACTGCCCGCGGTCGAACCGGACGACGACTTCTTCGCGCTGGGCGGCAACTCGCTGCTCGCGCTGCGGCTGATCAACCGGGTCCGCGCCGAGCTGGCGGTCGAGCTGCCGTTCGGCCAGGTCTTCGAGGCGGCGACGGTACGGGCGCTGGCCGGGCGCATCGCGGAGCAGGACCGGCCGGCCGGCTGCCGGGTCGCCCTGGCCGGCGGCCCGGGCGGGACGGCGGGGCGGGAGCTCTTCCTGTTCCACCCGGTGGGCGGCTCGGTGAGCAGCTACACCGCGCTGGCCCGGTCCTGGCCCGGCCCCGTCCACGCCTTCCAGAGCCGGGCGCTCGCCCAGGGCACCACCGCCGTCCTCGACCCCGACGTGGAGACGATGGCGACGGCCTACCGCGAGGAGCTCCAGCAGGTGTCGGCCGAAGGCCCGTACCTGCTGGGCGGCTGGTCGATGGGCGGCGTGCTCGCCCACGAGGTCGGCCGGCAGCTCGCCGAACGGGGCCACGAGGTCCGGGTGTTCATGGTCGACAGCGACCTCACCGAGTCCCGGGAGACCGCCACCGAGACGGCCGGGCACCTGGAGTTCCTCGCCGACCTCGCCGGCGGGCGCCTGCCCGAAGCGGTGCGCGCCGCCGTCCTGGACGCGCCGCCCGCCACGCTGACGGGGACGGCGGCGCGGGCGTCGGTCGCCCACGGGCTGCTGCCCGCCGGGACCGACGTGCGGCAGTACGAGCTGCTGATGCGCGTCCACGCGCACAACCTGGCGGCCCTGGGCCGCCACCGGGCGGACAAGTCCGACGTGCCCACGCTGCTCCTGGTGGCCGGCGCGGTCGACCGCCCGGACCCGGTCCCCGCCTGGCAGGACGTCTGCCCCGGCCTCGACGCCGAGGTCTGGGACGAGGACCACTACTCGATCGTCACCGACGACCGGCCCGCGGCGATCGCCGACCGGGTCGCGGCCTGGCTGGGGGAACCGCTCGACCAGCGGTAGCCGGCCCACGCCCCACCACCGGGTCCCGACCGGGCGGATCTGCCGGCCGGGCCCCGATCGACCCACCTCTCACCAGCGGTCCCGACCGGGCGGACGCCCGGCCGGGGCTCTCTCCACCCTCTCCACCCGACCCTCGGTCAGATCCTCGACCGAGGCGTCCCTCGACCGGAATCCGGTCGAGCCGAACCACCTACACACGGGGGAACTTCACCATGCGGTTCTTGGAAACCGAACGGGCGACCCTTCAGCGGTTCATGCCCGGCCTCGACGCCGACCTCGCCCGGATCCCGCTCGCGGACCTGGAGCGGCCCGGCAATCCCGCGCTGGCCCTGTTCAAGGCCGCGGGCGGCACGGGCCTGCTGATCCCGGCCGAGCAGGGCGGCGCCGGCGCCACCGCGCTGGAGGCGGTCCGCGTCCAGCGGGCGATCGGCGCCAGGACCCCCTCGCTCGGGGTCGCCACCACCATGCACCACTTCTCCGTCGCCAGCCTCGCCGAGGCCGGCCTCGGCGACGGCTGGGAGTGGATGCTGCTGGAGGGCATCGCGACCGGCCGGCTGCTGGTCGCCTCCGGCTTCGCCGAGGGCCGCACCGGGGCGGCCATCCTCTCCCCGGCGCTGCGCGCCGTGCGGCACGGCGACGGCCTGCGGGTGACCGGCTCCAAGAAGCCGTGCTCGCTGTCGGGCTCGATGGACCTGCTGACCGCCTCGGTGGCGGTCGCCGACGAGGACGGCCGCGACCGGATGGCCGTCGTGGTCGTCCCGTCGGACAGTCCCGGGCTGGAGGTCCGGCCCTTCTGGAACAACTTCGTACTGGCCGGCGCCGAGAGCGACGAGGTGGTCCTCAAGGACGTCGAGGTGCCCGGCCGGCTCGTCGTGATGACCGACAACACCGAGGACCAGCAGCCCGACGCGCTCCAGACCAGCGGCTTCATCTGGTTCGAACTCCTCGTCACCGCCACCTACCTGGGGGCGGCCGGCGCCCTGGTGGAGGGCGTGCTGGAGGCCGCGCGGGCGGACGCGGTCGAGCGCGCGGGGCTGGTCGTCGAGGCCGAGGCCGCGGCGGCCATGCTGGAGGGCGTCGCCCGGGCCGTGGACGCCGGGGAGCGGGGCGCGGAGATGCTCGCCCGGGTGCTGTGCGTGCGCTACGCCGTCCAGGACGCCATCGGCCGGATCAACCGCAAGGCGGTGGAACTGCTCGGCGGCATGGCCTACATCGGGTCGGGCGACGGGGCGTACCTGACGGCGGCCTGCGCCGCCCTGATGTTCCACCCGCCGTCCCGCACCCACATGTCCGGGCAGCTGTGCGACCACTTCGCCGGCCGTCCCCTGCGCGTCGGCTGAGGGAACCGCGATGACTCCCACTTCGAAGCCCGGCCCCGTCGTCCTGCTCACCGGAGCGAGCGGCGTCGTCGGCCAGGCGGTACTGGAACGGCTGACCGACCGCACCGTCGTCTGCCTCACCCACAGCAAGCCGGTGACCGGACCGCGGGTGGTCAACGTCCGCGGCGACCTCACCCGGCCGTACTTCGGCCTCGACCGGGCGGCGTACGAGGACCTGGCCGACCGTGTCGACGCGGTGGTGCACTGCGCCGCGATCACCGGGTTCAGCGTCGACCCCGACCTGACCAACGAGCTGAACGTGCGCGGCAGTTCGGCCGTCCTGGCGTTCGCCCGCCGGGCGTCCGCGCCGCTGCAGCACGTCAGCACCGCCTTCGTGTCCCGGCAGGACCTCGCCCGGGAGGGGTGCGGCGGCGCCCGGCCGGAGGTCTACCTGGACAGCAAGCGCACCGCCGAACGGGCCGTCCTGGACTCCGGGGCGGCCGCGAACATCATCCGGCCCTCGGTCGTCATCGGCGACACCGTCACCGGGCGGATCTCGCAGTTCCAGGGCCTGCACGCGATCGCCGGCGCGATCCTGCGGGGCGCGCTGCCGATGCTGCCGCTCCCGCCGGAGACCCGGATCGACTTCGTCCCGCAGGATTTGGTCGCCGAGGTGATCGTCGGCCTGGTCCGGGCGGGCACGACCGGCGGGGAGTACTGGGTGACCGGGGGAGAGGCCGCCCCGACCGCCGGGCGGATCGTCGAACTGGCCCTGGAACTCGGCCGGCGGTTCGGCCCGGAGCCGCACGCCCCGCGGTTCGTCTCCGCGGACATGGTGGAACGGCTGATCCGGCCGGTCTTCATCGAGTCGCTGCCGAAGGCGCAGCAGCGCCGGTTCGACGACATGCTGGCCATGACCGCCCTGTTCCGGACCGCCGAGCCCTTCCGCAGCGACTACCCGCTCGTCCCCGGCGTGCGCCGGCCCGGCACCGGGGACCTGGAGGACGCCTTCACCGCGTCCATGCTCCACTACGCCCGGGTCAAGGGCCTGGTCCGCCCCCGGGAGGTGGCCGCATGACCACCGGAACCGAACCGGCCGTCGCGGAGCTCTACCGCCGCCACCTGAGCAAGGGCCGGGCCAGTCTCGCCGAGCTCACCGGCGGCGACCAGGAGGTCTCCTCGCACGCCGCGCACGTCCTCGGCGCCGACGGGCGGCGCTTCCTGGACTGCGGCGGCTACGGCGTCTTCCTCCTGGGGCACACCCACCCCGCCGTCGTCGAGGCCGTGGTCGCCCAGGCCCGGTCGCACCCGATGTCGACGCGGCTGCTGCTGGAGCCCACCGCGGCCCGGGCCGCCGCCGCCCTGGCCGGCGTCACCCCCGAGGGCCTCGACCGGGTCCACTTCGTGAACTCCGGCGCCGAGGCGGTCGAAGCGGCCGTCAAACTCGCCCGGACGCACGGCAAACGGCGGCTCGTCTCGGCCACCGGGGGCTTCCACGGCAAGACCATGGGTGCGCTCTCGCTCACCGCCAAGGAGCTCTACCAGGAGCCGTTCCGCCCCCTGCTGGCGGACGTCTCGCACGTGCCGTACGGCGACGCCGCCGCGCTGGCCGGCGCGATCGGCGCCGACACCTGCGTGGTCCTCGAACCCGTCCAGGGCGAAGGCGGCGTGATCATCCCGCCGGAGGGCTACCTCACCGAGGTCCAGCGGCTCTGCCGGGCGGCCGGCGCCTTCCTGGTGCTGGACGAGATCCAGACCGGCCTCGGCCGGCTGGGCTCCTGGTGGGGCGCCGACCGCGAGCGGATCAGCCCCGACGTCCTACTGGTCGGCAAGGGCCTGAGCGGCGGGGTGGTGCCCGTCGCGGCCATGGTGGCCACCGACGCCGCCTACGAGCCGTTCAGCCGGGACCCGTTCCTGCACACCTCGACCTTCGCGGCCTCGCCGATCGCGATGGCCGCCGCCCGCGCCGCCGTACGGACCATCGAGGCCGAGGGGCTGGTCGAGCGCGCCGCCGCGCTGGGCCGCACCCTGCTGGACGGGCTGACCCGGATCGTCGCCGAACACTGCCCCGGCCTGGTCGCCGGGATCCGCGGGGCCGGACTGCTCATCGGCGTCGAGTTCAGGGACGAGCACACCGCGGGCGCCTTCGTCCTGGAACTGCACGACCGCGGCGTCCTGGTCAACCACAGCCTCAACGCCCACCGGGTGATCCGGTTCACCCCGCCCGCCGTCCTCACCCCGAGCGACGTCGACTGGCTGCTCACCGCCTTCGACGACGCGGCCACCACCCTGGAAGGAACGCTGTGACGCGACAGGTCACCCTCGAGGCGTACGTCCCGGAGACCGACATCGACACGGTCTTCGCGCGGCTGTCCGACTTCGGGCGCTACCCCGAGTTCACCGACGCCGTCCGGGAGGTGAATGTCACCGAGCGCGCGGACGGCGTCGTCGACACCGAGTGGGCGGTCAACTTCCGCAATGGCGTGATGCGGTGGTCCGAGAACGAGGTCATCGACCCGGCCGACCGTTCCATCACCTTCGCCCAGACCACCGGGGACTTCGCGTCCTTCGACGGGACCTGGCGGGTCGAGCGGGCCGGCGACCGGGTGGTCATCCGATTCGACGCCGAGTTCGACCTGGGCATGGCCAGCCTGGCGGCGATCCTCGACCCGATCGCCGAACGCACCCTGGTCGAGAACCTCCAGCGCATCCTGACCGGCCTGAACGGACCGGCCACCACCTTCGGCGAGCGGACGTGACCGGCCCGCGGGAGATCCCGCGCCCGACCCGGACGGCCGACGGGCCGTCCACGACCGGCCCTTCCGTCGAGGCCGCACACCCGAGGGACCGCCGATGACCGGAAAGCAGCCCGGAAAGCAGCTCGGAAACCAGCCCGGATCGAAGCCCGGATCGAAGCCCGGAACGCCCGCCGCGGAGCTGTCGCGGGACGACGTCCGGCGCACCGTGGCCGGCCTGCTCGGCGTGGCCGCCGACACCGTCCCCGACGCGGACAACCTGATCCGCCACGGGATGGACTCCATCCGCATGATGAAGCTCGCGGGCGGCTGGCGCCGCGCGGGCGCCGACGTCACCTTCCAGAAGCTGGCCGAACACCCCACCGTCGAGCGCTGGCACGCGCTGCTGACGGCCCGTCCGGCCGCCGGGGCCGTCGGGGCCGCCGACGCCGTGCCGGCCCGGCGGGCGGTCGACCCGGGGGCCGCCTTCGACCTCACCCCGGTCCAGCGGGCCTACTGGATCGGCCGCGGCGACGAGATGACCCTCGGCGGGGTCGGCTGCCACGCCTACCTGGAGTTCGACGGCGGCGCCGTGCGGCCCGACCGGCTGGAGACGGCCGTACGCCGGCTCCTCGCCCGGCACGAGATGCTGCGCGCGCGGTTCCTCGACGACGGACGGCAGCAGATCCTCGACCGGAGCCCCTGGCCCGGCCTCACCGTCCACGACTTCCGCGCGGCCGAGGAGGCGCGGGTCGAGCAGGGCCTGGCGGAGGTCCGGTCCGGGCTGTCCCACCGCCGCCTCGACGTCGCCGCCGGCGAGGTCTTCGACCTGCGGCTCTCGCTGCTGCCCGGCGAGCGCAGCCGGCTCCACGCCAACATCGACCTGCTGGTCGCGGACGTCGCCAGCATCGAGGTGCTGCTCACCGACCTCGCCAAGGCCTACCGCGACCCCGACCGGCCGGCCCCGGCACCCGGGTACGGCTTCGCCCAGTACCTGGAGGACTACCGGGCCTGGAGCGGAACCCCCGCCACGGCCGGCAGCCCGGCCGCCGAGTCCCGCGCCCACTGGGCCGGCCTGATCCCCGAACTGCCCACCAGCGGGCCCAGGCTGCCGCTGGCGAAGCAGCCCGAGGAACTCGCCGCGACCCGCTTCTCCCGGCGCGCCTTCGACCTCGGAGCCCAGGAGTGGGAGCGCATCACCGGGCGGGCCCGCGCGCACGGCCTCACCCCCGCCATGGTGCTCGCCACCGCCTACACCGAGGTCCTCGGTGCCTGGAGCGCGGAGCGGAACTTCCTGCTCAACGTGCCGCTCTTCGACCGCCAGCCGCTGCACCCGGCAGTCGGCGAACTGGTCGCCGACTTCACCAACCTGGTCCTGCTGAACGTCGACCTGCGCCGGCCGGCCCCGTTCGCCGAGCGGGTCCGCGGGCTCCAGCGGCAGGTCCAGCAGAACGCCTCGCACGCCCAGTACTCCACCCTGAACGTGCTGCGGGACCTGCGCCGGGCCCACGGCGGCCGGCGGGTCGGCGCCCCCGTGGTCTTCGCCTGCAACCTGGGATCCGACTTCGTCGGCCCGGAGTTCCGCACCGAACTGGGCGAGCTGACCTGGATGCTCTCCCAGACGCCGCAGGTCTGGCTCGACCACCAGGTGTACCGGACGGAGGACTCCGTCCGGCTGGCCTGGGACGCCGTCGACGAGCTGTTCCCCGCCGGCCTGGTGGACGACATGCTGGAGGCCTACCGGGACCTGCTGAACCGGCTCGGCTCCGCCGTCGACCTCTGGGGCCGGCCCGTCGAGGTCACCGCCGCCGACCTGTGGGACGGCTCGGCGGGCCCCGTCGGTCCCGTCGGCGCTGCCACCGACGCGACGGCGGGGGCCGCCCGATGAGCCCCGCCCTCGCGACGGACACCCGCTGGATCAGGCGCTTCCACCGGGCCGCGGACGCCCCCGTCCGCCTGCTCTGCCTGCCGCACGCCGGCGGCGCGGCCGGCTTCTGGTTCCCGCTGTCCGCCGCGCTCGCCCCGGCGGTGGAGACGCTCGCCGTGCAGTACCCGGGACGCCAGGACCGCCGGGCCGAACCGGGACTCGACTCCGTCGGGGCGCTCACCGACGGGATCGTCCGGGCCCTGGTGCCGCTGCTCGACGACCGGCCCCTGGCCCTGTTCGGCCACAGCATGGGCGCCGTCCTGGCCTACGAGACGGCCCGGCGGCTGGAGCACGAGGCCGGCGCACCCCCCGCCGCGCTGATCGTCTCCGGCCGCCGGGCTCCCTGCCGGGTCCGCGAGGAGAACGCCCACCTGAAGTCCGACCGGGAACTGGCGGCCGAACTCAGGGAACTGGGCGGCACCGACCCCGGCCTGCTGGACGACCCGGACGTGCTGCGGCTGCTGCTGCCCGGAGTCCGCCGCGACTACCGGGCCATCGAGACCTACCGGCACCGGCCCGGCCGGGAGCCCGGCTGCCCGGTCACCGTCCTGACCGGCGCCGACGACCCCAGGGTGACCGTCGCCGAAGCCGACGACTGGAAGCGCCACACCACCGGCCGCTGCACCCTGGAGGTCTTTCCCGGAGGGCACTTCTTCCTCGGCGAGCACACCGCCGGGATCGCCCGGCTGGTCACCGGCCGACTGCTCCCGTCCGCGCGGTAGGGCGTGCCCCGCGGGTCCCCGCCGGGTGCGCCCGACAAGACCCGCAAGAGACGCCCGGCCCACGACTTCCCGCCACAGCGTGCCCGTGCGGGCACCGGAAACGAGGCACAGATGAACCCGTACCAGCACACCACGCTCACCGGCGAGTTCGACCCGCTGGTCGCCGCCACCGCGCTCGCCCGCGCCGGTCTCCACGACCGGCACGTCGTCTACGAGCGCGGACCGCAGTGGTGCTACGCCGGCGGCGCGCTCGGCGAGCTCGTCCTCGACGCCGAGGGACTCAGAGTCCGCTGGGGCGGCGAGGAGAGCGTCGAACCGCTCGGCGAACGCCCGCTCGCCCAGGTGGCGGCGGCCCTCGGGCGCCTGCCGATCAGCGACTGGAACGTCTACGGCTGGGCCGCCTTCGAGCTCAGCTACCTGGTCCGCCGCCGGATCGAGGTGCCCTCCGGCACCCCGCTGCTCCACCTGATCGTGCCGCGCACCGAGGTCCGGCTGCGGGCCGACCGGATCCTGGTCCGGGCGGCCGAACAGGCCTCCGCCGAGCGGGTCCGCGAGGTCGTGGAGACCGCCCGGCCCGAGCCGGACGCCACGCCGACCCCCGTCCCGGTCGACGCGTACGGGGCCGAGATGTACCAGAAGGCCGTCGCCGTCGCGGTGGACGACATCCGGCGCGGCGAACTGCAGAAGGTGATCATCTCGCGGCCGGTGCCGATCGCCGGGGCCGTCGACATTCCGGCGACCTACCTGCACGGCCGCCGCCGCAACACCCCCGCCCGCTCCTTCCTGCTCGACCTGGGCGGCTGGAAGGCGATGGGCTTCAGCCCCGAGACGGTGGTCGAGGTCGACGCCACCGGGGCGGTCTCCACCCAGCCCCTGGCCGGCACCCGGGCCCACGGTCTCGGCGCCGAGCGGGACGCCCGGCTGCGGGAGCAACTCCTCACCGACGCCAAGGAGATCTACGAGCACGCCATCTCGGTGAAGCTCGGCCACGAGGAACTGCTCACGGTCTGCGACGAGGACTCGGTCGCCGTCAGCGACTTCATGAGCGTCAAGCCGCGCGGCAGCGTCCAGCACCTCGGCTCGCGGGTGGTCGGACGGCTGGCCCCGGAGCGGACCGCCTGGGACGCCCTGGAGGCGCTCTTCCCCGCGATCACCGCGTCCGGCATCCCCAAGGAGCCCGCCTACGAGCGGATCGCCCGGTTGGAGCCCAGCCCGCGGGGGCTGTACTCCGGAGCCGTCCTCACCGCCTCCAGCGACGGCTCGATGGACGCGGCGCTGGTCCTGCGCGCGCTCTACGAGAAGGACGGCCACGCCTGGCTGCGCGCCGGCGCCGGCATCGTCGCCGACTCCGTCCCCGCCCGGGAGCTGGAGGAGACCCGCGAGAAGCTCTCCAGCGTGGCCCCCCACGTGATCGCCGCCGCCCCGGCCGACCGGCCCTGACGAACGACCCGCGACGACCCGACAGACCAGCGACGAGAGGGAGGACGAACACATGCTTGCGGGTTTCGTGCCGTGGCCCGAGGAACTGAGCCGGAAGTACCGGGAGGAGGGCTACTGGCAGGACGTCACCATCGGCGGTCTGCTCACCGGCTGGGCGGAGGCCTACGGGGACGGCGTCGCCGTCACCGCCGGCGAACGGCGGGTGACCTTCCGGGAACTGGACGCCTGGGCCGACCGGCTCGCCGGCGGACTGCTCCGGCTCGGCATCTCCCCGGGCGACCGGGTCGTCCTCCAACTGCCCAACGTGGTCGAGTTCCTGCCGGTGTTCTTCGCCCTCTGCCGGATCGGCGCGCTGCCGGTGCTGGCGCTGCCCGCCCACCGGGAGCACGAGATCGGCGCGCTCAGCGCCCTGACCGAGGCGACCGCCTACGTCATCGCCGACCGGGACCTCGGCTTCGACTACCGGGAACTGGCGCGCCGGGTCCGGCGGACGGTCCCGGGCCTCGAGCACGTCATCGTGGCCGGCGACGCGGCCGAGTTCGTGCCGCTGGCCGACCTGGCCGACCCGGCTGACCTGGCTGACCTGGCTGATCGGAAGGACCCGGACGGTCGGGACGGGGCGCCGCTCGCGCGGCCGGCGCCGCCGAACCCCGAGGACGTGGCGTTCTTCCTGCTCTCCGGCGGCACCACCGGGCAGCCGAAGCTCATCCCCAGGACGCACACCGACTACGCTTACAACCTCCGCGCCAGCGCCGAGGTCTGCGAACTGGACGGCGACACCGTGTACCTGGCCGCCCTGCCGGTCGCGCACAACTTCGCGCTCGGCTGCCCGGGCGTGCTCGGCACCCTGCACGCCGGCGGCCGGGTGGTGCTCACCACCGACCCGAGCCCGGACCAGGCCTTCGCCCTCATCGAGCGGGAGGGCGTCACCATGACGGCCCTGGTCCCGCCGCTGGCCCTGCTCTGGATGCAGGCCGTCGAGTGGCTGGACGACGACCTGTCCACGCTCCGCCTGCTCCAGGCCGGCGGCGCCAAGTTCCCGGCCGAGGCCGCCCGCCGGGTACGGGGGAGCCTGGGCTGCGCGCTCCAGCAGGTCTTCGGGATGGGCGAGGGGCTGCTCAACTACACCCGGCTCGACGACCCGGACGAGCTCGTCGCCACCACTCAGGGCCGGCCGCTGTCGCCCGCCGACGAGCTCAGGGTGGTGGACGAGGACGGCCGCGAGGTGCCGCCCGGAACGGCGGGACAGCTGCTGACCCGCGGCCCGTACACGCTGCGCGGCTACTACCGGGCCGGGGAGCACAACGCCACCGCCTTCACCCCGGACGGCTTCTACCGCACCGGCGACCTCGTCCGGCTGCTCCCCGGCGGCCACGTGGTCGCCCTGGGCCGCACCAAGGAGGTCATCAACAAGGGCGGCGAGAAGGTCGCGGCCGAGGAGCTGGAGAACGAACTGCTGGCCCATCCGGCCGTCCTGGAGGCCGCCGTCGTCCCCATGCCGGACCCGGACTTCGGGGAGCGGATCTGCGTGTTCGCCGTCACCCGCGACGGCGGGCTGAGCCACGCGGAGGCGGTCGACTTCCTCGTCTCCCGGGGCCTGGCCACCTACAAGCTGCCCGACCGGGTGGAGTGCGTCGGCGCGCTGCCGCTCACCACGGTGGGGAAGGTCGACAAGCGGGCGCTGACCGAGCGGCTCGCCGCCCCGGTGGGCGGCCCGGCGGGTGCCCTGGTGGGCGGTCCGGTGGGCGGTCCGGTGGACGGTCCGGTGGACGGTCCGGCGAACGTCCCGGTGCGGCCCTCGGAAGGAGACACCCCGTGTCCTCCCTCCCGATAGAGGAACCGGACCTGTTCGTCGCCGACGAACCCCTGGTCTGGGACCTCCTCCCGGCCGGGCAGCAGCCCGACTGGCAGGACCACCCCTCCTACCCCGCCGTCCGGCGCGCCCTGCTCGCGGCCGCACCCCTGGTGCGGCCCGAGGAAGTGGCCGAACTGCACCGGAGCCTGGCGGTGGTCGCGGCCGGCGGGGCCCGGCTGCTCCAGGCCGGCGACTGCGCGGAGAGCCTGGCCGAACAGGACGCCGAGCACCTCGCCGCCAAGGTGTCCGTGCTGGACGCGCTGGGCGACCACCTCGCCGCCCGGACCGGCCAGGAGGTCGTCCGGATCGGCCGGCTCGGCGGACAGTTCGCCAAACCGCGCTCCGCGCCCACCGAACGCCACGGCGACCTCGAACTGCCCGTCTTCCGGGGCCACCTGGTCAACTCCGAGGAGCCCACGCCGGAGGCCCGACGGCACGACCCCCGGCGGATGCTGCTGGCCCACCGGGCCGGCCTGCGGGCGTTCGACCACCTCCGCCGCCTGCGCGGCGAGCGCGCGGCCGGCGCGCTCCGCGGGCTGACCCCCGGGCTGCTCCCCGGGCTGATCACCGGGCCGTGGGGCAGCCACGAGGCCCTGGTCATCGACTACGAGGGCCCGCTGGTGCGGCCCGCAACCGAGGGCGGGGCCGAGTACCTGGCCTCCACCCACCTGCCCTGGATCGGCGAGCGGACCAGGCAACCCGACTCCGCGCACGTCGAGATGATGGCCACCGTCCGCAACCCCCTCGCCTGCAAGATCGGACCGACCGCCCGCCCCGACGAGGTCGTCCGGCTGTGCGACCTGCTCGACCCGGAACGCACGCCCGGCCGGCTGACACTCGTCCTGCGGTTCGGCCGGGCGCGCGTCGAGGAGGTCATGCCGGGGCTCGTCGACGCCGTCCGCCGGGCCGGCCACCCGGTCGTCTGGCTGACCGACCCCATGCACGGCAACACGGTGCGGACCGCCGACGGCACCAAGACCCGGCAGCTGCGCGCCGTCACCGAGGAGGCCGCGGCCTTCCTGCGGATCCTCGAACGGCGCGGGCTGCACGCCGGCGGCCTGCACCTGGAGACCGCGGCCGCCGACGTCACCGAGTGCCTCGGCGGGACCACCGGGGACGAACGCGCCCTGCACCGCCGCTACGAGACGCTCTGCGACCCGCGGCTCAATCCCGAACAGGCCCACGAGCTCATCGAGACGCTCTTCCGTTCCTGACGGAACCGGGCCGCGGACGACGGAGGGGAGAGGACCGCGATGGCCGGCACGGCACAGCGGGTGGGAACGGTCGGGGCGCTGTGGCGCTACCCGGTCAAGTCGATGCTCGGGGAGGGACTGCCCGCCGCCGACGTCACCGGACGCGGCATCGACGGCGACCGGCGGTTCGCCCTGCTCGACCGGGCGACCGGCAAGGTCGCCAGCGCGAAGGACCCGCGCCTGTGGCGGCGGCTGCTCACGCTCACGGCGACGACGACCGGCGACGGCGTGCGCGTCACCGGGCCGGACGGCGCGGAGCTCGACGCCGACGCGCTGACGGAGCTGCTCGCACGCCCCGTCGCCCTCACCGCCGAGCCGCCGCCCGCCGCCTCGATCGACCGCGCCGACCCGGAGGAGGTGCTGCGCCGGGGCGAGGCGGCCGACAGCGCGGTGCACGCCGTCGAACTGCCCGCCGGGACGTTCTTCGACCACTCCCCGCTCCATCTGCTCACCACCGCCACGCTCGACCGGATCGCGGAGCTGAGCCCGCGTCGGACCGTCGAGGCCCGGCGCTACCGGCCGAACCTCGTGATCCGCCACGAGGGCGCCGGAGGCTTCGTCGAGAACCACTGGATCGGCCGGGAGCTGACGATCGGCCCGCGGCTGCGGCTGCGGATCACCGTCCCCACCCCCCGCTGCGCCGTGCCGACCCTCGCCCACGGCAGCCTGCCCTGGGACCCGGAGGCGCTGCGCGTCCCCGCGCGGCACAACCCGCTGGAGCCGCTGGTTGGCATGGGGCCGCGGCCTTGCGTGGGCGTGCACGCCCGGGTGCTCGCCGCCGGTCGGGTCGCCCGGGGGGACGCCGTGCTGCTGCACTGAGCGGGGCGCGGCGGGGCCTCTCTGTGGTCGGGCGATGTCGGGCGTGGTCGGGCGGGGCTCTTCGGGGCCGGGCCGCCGTCACACCGGTCCGCAGGTCACGAAGTACGGGAGCACGGTGGCGCCGACGCCGAGCAACAGGATGGCGAACCGCGCCGCCGGGTGGAGCGGTGCGCGGGGCCGCAGCAGCCGCCGCATCCGGACCAGAACGGCGTCGCCGCCGGCCGCGAAGGCCGATCGCGGCGTGCCGCCCGTGGCGACCTCGCACATCGCGACCGCGAGGGCCCGGGGGGAGGTGACCCGCGCGGCGCGGTCGTCGCAGACCATTTCGAGCAGGACCGCGGTGCTCTCCCGCGCGGCGCGGGCCAGCGGCACGATCCGGCACGCGCGGTCGAACGCCTCGGTGGCCGCCGTGAGCAGGTGGTGGTGGCCGGTCAGGTGGGCGCGCTCGTGGGCCAGCAGCGCCTGCAGCTGGTCGGTGGTCAGGGACTGCACGGCCGCGCTGGTCAGGACGACGCGGGCCGACCGGCCGGGAAGGCAGTAGGCGGCCGGGACGGCGTGGTCGAGGATCACGGCGCGCAGCTCGGGCGCGGGCCGGCCCACCAGGTCCAGCAGGGCGGCGTGGCGCCGTCGGCGCCGGCGGGCCGAGACGGCGACCGTGACGAACCAGGCGGCCGGCCAGAGCAGGGTGACGCCGATCGGGAGCAGCAGCCCCAGGCCCTCCGCGCCGTCGGAGGGTTCGGCGGCGTCGGTGTCGGCGACCGGGTCCGGCCCGAGGAGCCACTGCTCGGTCGCGCCGAGGAACCCGTGCAGGTGCCGGCCGGTGGGCGTCAGGTGGTACCAGGCCAGCGCGACGGAGACGACGAACGTCAGCAGCAGCGCCTGCCAGAGCAGCAGCGCCGTCCTGGGGGAACGCAGCGGCCACTTCGCCCGGGCGAGCAGGGACGGGACGACGAAGCCGATGACCGCAGCGTAGCCGCCCAGGACGAGGGGCCCGATCACTCCTGGTCGTCGCTGGTGAGCGAGCGCAGCGCGCGCCGGATGGCGTCCTGTTCGTCCGGGGTGATCTGTCCGACGAAGTGGGCCAGGGCGCTGGACCGGTCGGTGGTGACGGCGAGGGCGTCCTGCATGAGCGCCGCGGTGTACGACTCACGGGTGCGGGTCGGCTCGTAGAGCCAGGCCCGTCCCTCCTTCTCCCGGCGCACCATGCCCTTGCCGTGCAGGACGTCGGCGACGGTCATCACCGTGGTGTACGCGAGCGGGCGGGACCGGTTCAGGTCGTCGACGAGTTCGCGGACGGTCGCCGGGTGGCCCCAGCTCCACAGGCGGTCCATGATCTCCGCCTCCAGTTCCCCCAGTCGGCGCACGCTCACTGCTTCCCCTCCCGGGCACTCGCGTTCGACGCTCATCGTAGACGGTGCGGTTCGCCCCCCGGAAGACGAGCGGGTGGACGCCGAGCGGGTGGACCGTCGAGCGGGTCGACCGTCGAGCCGTGCGCCGTCGAGCCGTGAACCAGGCGCCGGACCCCTGGCGCTGTGACGCGGCGTCAGTAACATGAGTCCTCCTCACATTCATGTCAGGAGGCTGCCATGCCGGACCGCTTCGACCTGCCGGCGGACTTCCGCTGGGGTGCCGCCACCGCCGCCTACCAGATCGAGGGGGCCGTCGACGAGGACGGCCGCGGCCCGTCCGTCTGGGACACCTTCTCCGCCCGCCC
Organism: Kitasatospora sp. NPDC002543; assembly: GCF_053594915.1. Lineage (NCBI taxonomy): Bacteria > Bacillati > Actinomycetota > Actinomycetes > Kitasatosporales > Streptomycetaceae > Kitasatospora > Kitasatospora sp. NPDC002543. Next base: position 31,402 of record NZ_JBSFWR010000075.1, read on the forward strand.
CGGCGCCGTCCGCGACGGCCACACCGGGGCGGTGGCCTGCGACCACTACCACCGCTACCCCGAGGACATCGCACTGATGAAGGGCCTCGGACTCGACGGCTACCGCTTCTCCGTCGCCTGGCCCCGGGTGGTGCCCACCGGCGCGGGCGCCGTCAACCCCGCCGGACTCGCCTTCTACGACCGCCTGGTGGACGCCCTGCTGGAGGCGGGCATCACCCCGCTCCCCACCCTCTTCCACTGGGACCTCCCGCAGGGCCTCGAAGACCGCGGCGGCTGGCTCGACCGCGACACCGCGTACCGCTTCGCCGAGTACGCGACCGCCGTGACCGACCGGTTGGGCGACCGCGTCCCCGCCTGGATCACCCTCAACGAGCCCTTCGTCCACACCGTGTTCGGCTACGCCCTCGGCACCCACGCCCCCGGCCGCGCCCTGATGTTCGAGGCCCTCCCCGCCGCCCACCACCAGCTCCTCGGGCACGGCCTGGCCGCCTCGATCCTGCACGAGCGGGGGCTGGAGGTGATGCTCTCCAACAACCTCACCCCCGTCGAGCCCGCCTCCGACTCCGCCGCCGACGCGGCCGCCGCCCAGGCCTACGACACCCTCCACAACCGGCTGTTCACCGACCCCGTCCTGCTCGGCCGCTACCCCGACCTCTCCGCCCTGGGCGTCCCCGACGACATCTTCGGCGCCGTGCGCGACGGCGACCTCGACCTCGTCCACAGCCCCGGCCTCGACGGCCTCGGCCTCAACTTCTACAACCCCACCCGGGTCGCCGCCCCCACCGAACCCGGCCTGCCCTTCGACCTCGTCGACATCCCCGACGTCCCCCACACCGCCTTCGGCTGGCCCGTCGTCCCCGACGCCCTCACCCGCCTCCTGCTCGACCTCCGCGACACCTACGGCAAGGCCCTGCCGCCCGTCACCATCACCGAGAACGGCTGCTCCGTCGAGGATTCCACCGTCCCCGACCAGCCCCGCATCGACTTCATGTCCGCCCACCTCGACGCCCTCGCCCGCGCCGCCGCCGAGGGCATCGACGTCCGCGGCTACTACACCTGGTCCCTCCTCGACAACTTCGAATGGGCCGAGGGGCTGTTCAGCCAGCGCTTCGGCCTCGTCCACGTCGACTTCGCGACCCAGCAGCGCACCCCCAGGGCCTCCTACACCTGGTACCGCGACCTGATCGCCACCCACCGGGCCGGGCGGGCGCGGTAGTCGGCCTGCCGACTGGTGAAGCCGGGTACGCCCGCTCCGGCGGGGACCCGGATGCTCCGAGTGGCCGGGACCGATTCGGCTCCGCGCCGCCCGCAGGCAATCCGGCGAGGAGGCGGCGAGCCACCGCCCGGCTTCGTGCCCCAGCTGCTCCACCGTACGCACGGACCGGCGCCGTCTATCACACCAGAGCTGCGCGGACGCGATGTCGAGGGTTCTGGCTGGGGCCCCGGTGCGTCCGCGTACTGTTGTGCCGGGCAGAGGGGAGAGCAGCCGTTGCGCAGGGTGCCGCCGGAGATGTTCCGGTTCACGACGGGGGAGAGGGCCGAACTCTACGGTGCGATCCTCCAGGCCTTCGGAGCGGCCAACGAGCGGTTGGAGACCGCGCTCGGGCTGGACGACGTACGAGCCCGGTTGCGAACGGTCGGCTGGCTCGACGCGATCCACGACGAGGACCTCCAGGAGGCGCTGCGCAAGCTCAGGGAGTGGCAGCTGCTGGACGTCGTCCAGAACCACGCGGAGAACTACCGCACCGCCGAGGAGTACGAGCGCCGCAACCTCCAGTACTCGCTGACCCGGCGCGGCGAGGCCGCGTTCGCCGGGGTCGAGCACGCCCTGTCCGTGCTCGCCTCGACGGGGGCGCTCCAGACGGCGGTCCTGGAGGCGATCACGGACCGGCTCGACGAGCTGTACGTCCTGCTGGGCGACTCCACGTCCTCGGACCGTCGGGTCTTCACCACGTTGCAGGAGCTGGAGGGGCACCTGGAGGCGCTGCTGGCCAATACCAAGGCGTTCAACGGCGAGTTGCAGCGCCTGTTGCGCGCCGAGGGCACGGACCTGGCGACCTTCCGCGAGGTGAAGGCCGCGACGGTGGCCTATCTCCAGGAGTTCCTCGTCAACCTCGACCAGCGGGGACAGACGGTCTCCTCCGCCGTGGAACGGCTGGAGCAGCGCGGAGTGAGCCTGCTGCACGCGCGGGCGCTGCGGGGCGCCGAGCTGCCGCCGGCCGCCGACGGCGACCCCGCGCCGGCCTGGCTGGAGCGGCGCCGGGCGCGCTGGGAGGGGCTTCAGGCGTGGTTCCGGCCGGCCGACGGGGCGCGGCCCCGGGTGGAGCAGCTGCACGACGTGGCACGGAGGGCGATCGTGACGCTCCTCCAGGTCCTCGACCGGATCACCGAGTCGCGGCGCCGCTCCTCCAGCGCGGTCCAGGACTTCCGGGAGCTGGCCCGCTGGTTCGCCGCAGCACCCGGTGAGGACGACCTGCACCGCCTGTGGTCGGCCGCCTTCGGCCTGGGCCCGGCCCGGCACGCCCATCTCGCGCACCCCGACCCGGAGTTGGTGCCGTCGTCGGCCAGTTGGGCGGATACCCCGCCGGTGGAGGTCTCGGCGCTGCTGCGCACCAGCGGCCGTACCGAGCGGTTCACCCGCACCGGAAGGGTGCGCGACATCGGTGGCCTCAAGGCCGCCCGGGCCGAGCGGGCCCGGAAGGAGCGGGCCGAACTCGAAGCGGCCTGGGACGTCCTGGGCGCGGACGGCCCGGTGCCGCTGTCCGGCTTCCGCACGCTCGACCACACCGTCTTCGAGCGACTGCTCGACCTCCTCGGCCGGGCGCTGGCCGTACGACCGGACGCCGGTGGGGCGCGTCGGGCGGTCACGTCCGACGGCCGTGTCGAGATCGTGCTCCGGCCGTCTCCCGACGGCGGACGGGCCGTCCTGCGGACCTCCCGCGGCCGGCTGGAAGGGCCCGACTACCTGGTGGAGATCCGAAGCCCGGGCGCCCCGGGGGCGGTCACCCGTGAGGGCACCGCATGAGCACCCTGGCCAACCAGCTGGTCCTGGCCGAACGGCAGGACGTCGCCCGGGGCATCAGGCTCCTCCTCGGCCGACCGCTGATCACCGAACGCGGCGACCCGCCCGCCTTCGAGCTGATCCGCCGCCGCCAGGGTCCCTTGACGAAGTGGTTCGACTACCACTGCGGCTGGCAGCTGGTGGTGGAGCCGCGCCTGGGGTACGCGCGCCTGCTCAAGATCCGCACCGTGTCCGACGCCTCGCGCCCCGCCCGCCGACTGCGGTCCGGCAGGGCCCCGTTCGACCGCCGCCGCTACACGCTGCTGTGTGTCGTCGCGGCCGAGCTGCTCCCGGTCCCGGTGACGACGGTCGGCCTGCTCGCCGACCGGGTGGTTCAGGCCTGTGCCACCGACGAGGCGCTGCCGCCCTTCGACACGGCGGGCAAGCCCGAGCGGATGGCCTTCGTGGACGTCCTCAAACTGCTGGAGTCCTACGGTGCGCTCCTCACGGTGGACGGCGTCACGGACAGCTTCGTCGACTCGGCGCAGGCCAAGGTCCTCTACCGGGTGGACGCCACCGTACTGATGCGCCTGCTCGCCGCGCCCGTCGGGCCGTCCCGGCTGGCCGTGCCGGCGGAGGAGATACCGCTGCGCTTCGAGGGACTCCTTCGGGGCACGGTGCGCGAGAGCAGGTACGGCGGTGCCGAGGCCTCCGACGCGCAGCGCAACCTCCGGCTGCGGCACTCGGTGCTGCGCCGGCTCCTCGACGATCCCGTCCTGCACCACGACGAGCTCAGCGCCGACGAACTGGCCTACCTGACCTCGCCGACCGGGCGCCAGATCGTCCGGCGGGCCGCCGAGCAGGGCGGCTTCGTCCTGGAGGACCGGGCCGACGGCCTGCTGCTCGTGGACCCGGAGGGGCTTGCCACCGACAGCCGCTTCCCGGACGACTCCGCGACGGCCCGCGTCGCCGCCCTGCTCCTGCTGGAACCGCTGACGGCCGCTCCGGACGGCCTGACACCGGAACAGCTCACCGTCGAAGCCGCCGGGCTCCTCCGGCGCTTCCCCCAGTGGGCGAAGAGCTACCAGTCGGAGGACGGAGCCGAGCGCCTCGGGGCCGACGCGGTTCGTGTCCTCGGCGACTTCGGCTTGGCCCGCAGGATCGGTGAACGCGTCGTTCCGCGACCGGCCGCGTTCCGGTACCGGACCACCGTGACCGAAGGCCTCGCAACCTGACCAGGGAAGACTTCCGATGACCGTGACACAGCTCCCGCAGCGCTCGGCGCTCCCGACAGCGGCCGCGGCAGCACGATGGCAGCCCTCGAGGGCCGGCATCCTCAACGTCTGGCGCTACTACGACGAGACCTTCACCTTCCACGAGGGCCGCCTGCTCCTGCGGGGACAGAACGGCACCGGGAAGTCGAAGGCGCTGGAAGTGCTGCTGCCGTTCCTGCTCGACGCCAGCCTGCGGCCCAACCGGCTGTCCACCTTCGGCGGTTCCGAACGCACCATGCACTGGAACCTGATGGGCGAGGGGACGTCGGGCAAGACCCGGGTCGGGTACGTGTGGCTGGAGTTCGGCCGCGGTGACGGCGAACCCGTCCACTTCACCTGCGGCGCCAGACTCCAGGCCAGCGTGCACACCACCGGTGTCACCGTCGACTACTTCACCACCGGAGCGCGCATCGACCGGCCCGGCGGCCTCTCCCTGGTCAACGACGCGGGCCAGCCGCTCACCCGCGCCGCTCTGGCCGAAACCCTGCAAGACCGGGGCGAGCTGCACGGTTCACCCACGGACTACCGCAACGCCGTCCGGGGCACGCTCTTTCCGGGGCTGAGCGAGCAACGCTACGACGCCCTGATCACCGCACTGCTCCAGCTCCGCACCCCCAAACTCTCCGAGCGCCTGGACCCTTCGCTGTTGTCCTCCCTGCTCTCGCGGGCCCTGCCCCCGCTCGGCGAGGGCGAGATCGCCGAACTGGCCGAGGGCTTCGAACGCCTCGACCGCCAGCGGGAACACCTGAAGACCCTGGACGAGGAGGTGGCCGCGGCCACTGCCGTCGCGCATCAGCAGCGCGGCTACGCCCAGCGCGTCCTGCGCGCCGGGGCGGCGGCGCTCATCTCCGCGACGACCGAGATGGACAACCTCACCCGCGTCGCCAGGGAGAGCGAGGGCGAGCTCGCCGAAGCCGTGCGCCGACGTGATGAGGACAGAGCGGTACGGGCGGAGCTCGAACACCGGCGGCAGGAGATCGAGGGCGCCATCGAGGGCCTGCTCGACTCCGAGGCCTACCGGCAGGGACAGGAACTCGACCAGCTCCGTCGCCGGACCGACCAGGCGGCCCGGACCGCCGCCCGCGCCCGCGCCGCCGCCGACCGGAAGGCTCAGGTGGCCGACGAGGACGCCGGGCGTGCCGACGACGCGGGGCTGCGCTCCGAGCAGCGGGCCGAACACACCCGTGCCGCCCGGGAGCTGGCACGCGGTGCGGCGCGGCGTGCGGCCATGGAGTCCGTCTGTGCCGAGGTGCAGGCGCTGCTCGACGTCGGGTCCGGCCCGTCCGGCGACACCCCGGAGCACGGGCGCACGGCACGCCGTCTGCTGCGCGGCGCCGTCGTCTCACGACACGGTCAGATCGCCGAGGTCCGCACGGCGGTCGAACGCCACGAGCGTTCCCTTTCGGGCCGGACGGCGGCGGAGCAACACCTCGACACGGCGCGCGAGCGCCTGGCCGACTCGATCACGCGGCGTGAGGGGAACGCCCACGCCTACCAGACCGCTTTGGACGCCCACGCCGACCTGCTGCGCCGGTGGGCGACAGCCGACTGCACCGAGCTGTCGATCGACGACGCCGAGGAACTCGCCTCCCGCGCCGCCGTCGAGACCGAGGTCCTCGCGTTGGTCGAAACCGCCGCCAGGGCAGCGGAGAGTTCCATCACCGCCGACGAGACGACCGCCCGCGCCGGCCGGGACGACGCCCGCGCCCGGCGTGACGCGGTCGTCGGGGAACTGGAACGCACCGCGGCCACGGCCGATCTCCCGCCGGTTCCACCGCGGACCCGCACAACCGACCGGTCGGTCCTGCCGGGGGCGCCGCTGTGGCGGCTGCTGGCCTTCCGTCCGGACGTACCGCCCGGCGACCAGGCAGGCGTCGAAGCGGCCCTGGAAGCGGCCGGTTTGCTCGACGCCTGGATGACCCCGGACGGCGGCCTCGTCGTCGCCGGACACGACACGCTGGCCGACCCGGCATCGGCCGTCCCCACGCCGGGGCCCTCGCTACTCGATGTCCTCGTTCCGGAACCCGACGGCCCCGTGCCGCCCGACCGGGTCCAGCGGCTGCTGGCCGGCATCGCCTACGGTCCCACGCTCCCGGCGGGCCACCCGGCCGCCGTCGCGGCGGACGGAAGCTGGCGGCTGGCGACGGCGGTCGGTTCCTGGACCAAGGAGGAGTCGAGCCACATCGGCGCCGCGGCCCGGGAACGCGCCAGGCAGCGGAGGATCGCGGAACTCACCGCCGAACTGGCCGAGGCCGAGATCGGCGTGACCGGATTCGAGACGGAACTGCGCGCCCTCGCCGACCGCCGGACGCGTCTCGGCGCCGACCTCCGATCCCGGCCGCACCACCGGGAGGTGGAGCAGGCCAGGCGCGTATGGGAACGCTCCGAGTCCGAGGTGGGCGCCCGCGAGGACGCCGCACGCGAAGCCGTCGAACGGCTGGCGCGACAGGAGGACGCGGTCGCGGACGCGCTGCGCGCACTCGCCGTCGCCTCGGCCGAGCACGCCCTGCCGACCGAACGCGCCGCCCTGGAAGCGACCGCCACCGCGGTCGACGCGCTGCGCGAGCAGGCGGACGTGTGGCTCGACGCCCACCTCGCCTGGACGGCCGCCCAGCAGGCTTGGGACACCGCCCGCAGCCACGCCGAGGTGTCCCGGGGCGCGGCAGCCGAGAGCCTGGACGAGGCCGAGGACGCCGAAGTCGCCGCCCGCGGGCTCCGGTCCGCGCTCCAGGCCGTCGAGAGCGCAGTCGGCGAGGACTACCGCCACGTGGCGGACCGGATCAGCGACTCCCGGCAAGCGCTTGACCGGACCCGCCGTGAGATCGACACCGCGACCCAGGCACTCCTCGCCCTCGAAGGCCGGATCGGTGCCCTGGGCGCCGCCGTGGAGCAGGACACGGCCCGGCGTGACGACGCCGTGGCGGCACGGAACGCGGCCGCCCACGGCTTCCGGCGCCTGTGCGTCCTCGGATTCCCCGAGGACGCGGGCCTCGGCCTCGTCCTCACCGCCGTGGACGGCACCCGTGCCACCCTCGAAGCGGCGCGGGAGACCGCCGCTGCGTGGCCCAACCTGCCACACGGCACCAGGAACCTCGGCGACTCCCTGAACCGTCTCTCCGAGGCCGTCCACCGCGCCCGCCAGAGCCTCAGCCTCCGTGCCGACCTCGAACTCGAAGCCGAGGAGGACATCCACGTCCTCACCGCCACCGTCGACGGCATCAGGGTCGGTGCGACCGGCCTTCTTGCCATCCTCACCGGCGACCGTGACCGCAGCCAGGATGACATCACCGCCGCCGAACGCAGCCTCTTCGACCGGACCCTCACCGGCGACACCCGCCGCCACCTCGCCTCCCGGATCCGCCAGGCCGGTGAACTCGTCGAGCGGATGAACGGCCACCTCGAACGGGTCCGCACTGCCTCACGGGTGGCCGTCCGCCTGGTGTGGCAGATCCATCCCGACCTGCCCGCGGGCACCCGGACGGCCCGTGAGCTGCTGCTCAAGGATCCGACGCGGATCACCGAAGCCGACCGGGAGGCCCTGCACGCCTTCTTCCGGGGCCGCATCGAGGAGGCCAAGACCCGCAACACGGCGTCGACCTGGGAGGAGCAGCTCGCCGAGGTCCTCGACTACACGGCCTGGCACCAGTTCGTCGTCAAGCTGGACCGTGCCAACGGCTCCGGGTGGCAACTGCTCACCAAGAAGCTGCACGGCGCGCTCTCGGGAGGTGAGAAGGCCATCGCCCTCCACCTGCCGCTGTTCGCCGCCGTGGCCGCCCACTACGAGGCGGTGCCGGAGTCCCCGCGGCTGATCCTGCTCGACGAGGTGTTCGTCGGCGTTGACACCGTCAACCGTGGGCAGGTCTTCGGCCTCCTCGCGGCACTCGACCTCGACCTGCTGCTCACCTCCGACCACGAGTGGTGCACCTACAGAGAGCTCTCCGGCATCGCTGTTCACCAGCTGATCACCGGAGGCGACGGTGACGACGCCGTCACCAGTGCGCGCTTCACCTGGACGGGCACCGAGCTGCTGCCCGACGAACCGGAGACGGAAGAGCCGGCATGACGGCCCGCCACCCCCTCGATCTCCCCGAGCTCCGACCCCTCTGGTCGGCCGTCCACGACCGCCTCTCGTCCGGCCGTCCTGTCAGCCGGGTGCGGTGCGGCCCGCTCGACGACATCGGTCGGGAAGCGTTGGCCGATCTCCTCGGGCTCGACCGGCTCCCCGGAGTCGAGCCGACGATCCCGCTCGCCGGACTCGACCGTGCGGTGCTGGACGCCTGCGGACGACCCGTCCGGGAGGTGGCGGCCCTGATCCTCGGTCCGATCCACGACCGGGCCGCCGAGCGCGAACGTAGGACCGGCCAACGCGACGCCCTGTGGGAGTGGTTGGCCGGCCACGAGGTTGTCACGGCCCAGCCTGCGCTGCTGGAATGGGTCGGCCACCTGCGGGCCACCGGCCTCATCGACGGCTCACCCGACCGGACCCGGGGCCTGACGGCCGCTGCGCTGGCCGTCCTCGCAGCCCTCCCGGCCGATGGCGAGCCACTGCCGGTCCTCGCCGCCCGTCTCCTCGACGGCGACTCCCATGCCCTCGACGACGGGACCCGGCTGTCCTCCCTGGTCCTGCGCGCACTGTCGGTCCTGTACGGCACCGACATGCCCGACGCCGCCGAGGCGAGGCGCGCACTCTGGAGCCGTGCCGGCGTGGCCGACGACGAGCTGTCCGCCACCGTGCTCGCCGTCGGGCTGCGCCCCGGAGGAGAAGGGCCGGTCGCCAAGGTCTCCCGGACCTGTGCCGGAGCCGGGCACCCGGTCAGCCTGACCCTCGCCCAACTGCGCTCACCGGGCGAATTCACCGGTCCCGCCGGACCGGTGCACATCACTGAGAACCCCAGTGTGCTCGCCCTGGCCCTACGGCGGTTCGGTCACCGATGCCCGCCGCTGGTCTGTACGTCCGGCTGGCCCAACACCGCCGTGATCCACCTGCTGCGCCGACTTGCTGAGGGCGGCGCGGTCCTGTACTACCACGGCGACCTCGACGGGGAGGGGATCCGGATAGCTGCCCATGTTCTCGTCAAGACCGGGGCCGTGCCCTGGCGGATGTCGGCCGACGACTACCGGTCCGCCGCGCCCCGGGTCCCCTCGGGCCCTGACCCGGGCCGCCTCACGCCCGCCCCGTGGGACCAGGAGCTCGTCGACTCCATGGCCGAACTGCGCATCGCGGTGGTCGAGGAGGTGGTCGCCGACCTCCTCCTCGATGATCTGGCAGAACACCGCCACGGATGACATGACAGGGTGCTCGACGGGCCGAGGGGCTGTTCAGCCGGCGCCTCGGCCTCGTCCACGCCGCTTCGTGACGCAGCTGCGCACCCCCAGGGCCTCGTACGGAAGGCCGAGGCCGCGGCCGAGGCCGGGCGCCGCCGGGTGGGGTTCGGTGGTGCCCGGCCTCGGTGCGGGCGGGGTGGGGTCAGTGGGGGGAGAGGACCAGGCGGCGGGAGTCGTTGCGGTAGCCGAGGCGGGTGAAGGCGGCGGCCATGGGGGTGTTGGTGAGGTCGGTGTCGGCGCGAACGCGTTCGGGGGCGGTCTCCTCGGCGAGGATCCGGGTGATCCCGGCGAGGATGTCGTCGGCGTAGCCGTGGCCGCGGTGCTCCGGGAGGACCCCGAGGTAGCCGACGACGGGGAAGGTGTGGTTGCGCGAGGGGATGCCGAAGCCGACCGGGGTGCCGTCGGGGGTGCGGGCGACGCGCCACCAGGAGCGGTCGCCGAGCATGGTGTCGCGGTAGAAGGCGACGTCGGAACGGGCCTGGGCGTCGGCGCCGAGGCGCTCGGCCTCCTTGCGGGAGTCGGTGTCCAGGGTGCCGGTCAGGACCCGGCGGAACAGGTCGACGAAGACCTCGTCGTCGGGCTCGGGCTGGAGGAGGAGGCGGTCGGACGCCTCCGGGAGGCCGTCCGCGGGCGTCCACTCGTAGCGCAGGCGCTCCAGGTCGGCCGGGAGGCCGGCCCGCCGTGCCGCCTCCTGGCGCCAGGCGACGGCCGCGACGGTCTCGGGGTGGTCGCGCCAGTCGCCGGGGAGGAAGAGGTGGTACTCGGGGGCGGCGTCCGCGCCGGCCTCGGCGTAGGCCGCGTGGGCGGCGGTGAGCAGCTCGGCGGCCAGGTCGGTGCGGTCGGCGTCCGACCCCACCGAGGGGTGGACGAACACGCCGTCGAGGGCGCCGGGCAGCTCGTCGTCGGGGTCGCCCCACCAGACGGCGAGCGCGAGCGGCGCTCCGTCGGGGGCGTCCTCGGCGACCCAGGTCCAGGCGGGGCGGTACTCGCCGTCGGCGAGCCGGGTGCGGTAGTCGTCGGCCGTCAGCCGGGTGGCCTGGTCGGGGACGATCAGCGGGAGGACCCGGTCGAGCTCGGACGGGAGAGTGGGACGAACGATCACATCGGCTCCGAATCAGTGGAGTTGGAGGGAATCCCGGTCAGAACGGTTCTATCGCACTCGACCGGTTCCGGGGGCGGGGGTACCTCGACGGTGTGACGGCGCCCGGCCAGTCCGGTGACGGCGAGGAGCAGGCCGGTGCAGCAGAGCAGCAGGGCGCTGCCGCGGTCCCGGGCGGTGCCGAGGAGGCGGCCGAGGGTGGAGCCGAGCGGCCCGTCGGGGGCCACCAGCGGCTCGCAGACCTGCGAGGCGAGCGGTCCGGCCAGCAGGTAGCCGAGCAGGGTGCCGCCCTGGGTGAACATCCGGCGCAGTGCGAAGACCCGCCCCTGGGCCTCGGCGGCGACCGCCGCCTGCCAGAGCACCTGGGCGCAGCTGGTCACCACCGGCAGGCCGAGGAAGAAGGTGAAGGCCGCCGCCGCCAGGACGCCGGGCCGCGGGTGGAGGCCAGCGACCAGGACGGCGGCGCCGCTGAGGACGGTGGCCGAGGTGACCCAGGCGAGCGGCCGGCGCGGGCCGGACCAGATCGACATGGCGACGCTGCCGACGGCCAGGCCGAGGCCCCCGGAGGTGCTGACCATGGCGACGGCGGCGTTCTGGTCGGCGGCCGGGACGCCGGCCAGGACGAGGGGCAGCAGCAGCGCGGTGGCGGCGGCCTCGGCCCCGTTGAGCACGGTGACCACGCGGAGCAGGTGCCGCAGTCCGGGCTGGCCGGTGAGGAGCTTCCGCCCTTCGCTCAACTCGGCCCACCAGCCTCGGCGTTGTCCTCCTCCGCCGGGGCTTCGGGTCGGGTCGGGGTGGTCCGGGCCGTCGTCCGGGCGCAGTGGGCGGCCCCGGCGGCCGGTCGGTTCGGGGAAGCGGGCGACCAGCAGGGTGAGCAGCCCCAGCGCGAACGAGACGACGTCGACGATCAGGACGGCGCGCAGCCCGCCCGCGCCCAGCAGGACGGCGGCGAGCATCGGGCCGAGCAACTGGGCGCCGGCCAGGGCGGTCTGGGTCATGGCGCCGGCCCGGCCGCGCTGCTCGGGCCGGACCATGCCGGTCACGGCGGCGGCGAGCGCGGGCCACTGGAAGGCGGCGCAGCAGGACTCCACGACGGTGGCCGCGTAGACCTGCCAGACGGCCAGGTGGCCGGTCAGCTCGGCGGCGGTCAGGGCCACGGCGGTGAGCATGGCCGCCGCGTCCGCGCAGAGCAGGACGGTCCGGCGGCGGTGGCGGTCGACCAGGACGCCGGCGGCCGGGGCGGCCAGCATGCCGGGGGCGAAGCCGAGCAGCAGGCCGGTGGCGAACTGGGTGACGGAGCCGGTCTGTTGGTAGATCCACAGGCCGAGGGCGAAGCCGGAGATGCCGGAGCCGAGCGCGGTGGCCAGCCGTCCGGCCCAGACGATCAGGAAGGTGGTCACGGCACCTCCGGAGGGGGCGGCGGGGGTGTGGCGGCGGGCAGGGGCATGGCGGGGCTCCGGTGCGAGGCGGTGACGGGCGAGGCGGTGACGGGCGAGGCGGCGACGATGGGTGAGGCGGTGCGGGCGGGGTGGCGATGGGCGAGGCGGTGCGGGCGGGGTGGCGCGGAGAAACGGCGGCGGGGGAGCGGTGGTGGTGCGGCCGGGGTCGGCCCGCCCCCGTCGTCGGCGGTCCGCAGCCAGGACTCCAGGCAGTCGGTGGCGGCCTCGGAGGAGCGCGGCGTGTGCAGCGCCGTCCACAGC